>JAQWQL010000011.1 GCA_029244605.1 Acidimicrobiales bacterium
GGCCAACTCCTGACGAAGGAGACCAAAATACTTTAACCAGAGGGCAATTTATCAGCTACGCCCCCCAAATATCAGTAATTAGCTGAATGTCTCGACCACTCAAACAGGAAAACACCCTATGACGATCATTCTCACGATCGATGCAGGCACTACGGGTGTTAGAACATTAGCCGTCAATAGCCAAGGAGATGTTGTGGATTCCTCGTACAAAGAATTTACACAATATTTCCCCAATCTGGGTTGGGTCGAACATGATGCAGAAGAAATTTGGCATTCAGTCCAGCTCACTATGGGTGAAGTTGTTTCTAGACTTTCAGAGCCGATAGCTGCTATAGGGATAACCAACCAACGTGAAACTGCTGTGGCATGGGATCGGGAAACCTCACTTCCGATTCACCGCGCTCTTGTTTGGCAAGACAGGCGCACAGCTGGACAATGTACCCAACTCGTAGCTGATGGGTTGAATTCAGTTATAAGGGAGTCAACGGGGCTGATTATCGACCCATACTTCTCAGCAACAAAATTCGAGTGGCTCTCAAAAAATTCCGCAAGTGCGAAAAATCTAGCATTTGGGACCATCGATAGCTGGCTTATATGGAAATTAACGGATGGCAAAGTTCACGCCACTGACCACTCTAATGCTTCACGAACAATGCTTTTTAATATCAATAGTTTGGAATGGGATAATGAACTTCTCAATTTATTCAACCTAAACGAATCGGATTTCCCCGAAGTCCGAGCGTCAAACGGAGATTTCGGAAGAACAGGGAAAAATGCATCCTGCGGTGAAGGTATCCCTATCAGAGGAGTCGCAGGTGATCAACAATCTTCCTTATTCGGCCATGCCGCTTTTTCAATAGGGGATGCGAAAAACACATACGGGACAGGGTCATTTGTCCTTATGAACATCGGCGAAGAGTTACCTGAACCAATTGATGGATTACTCTCTACCATCGCATGGGTTTTAGAGAGTGAGAATACGACTACCACCACCTACGCTCTTGAGGGCTCCATCTTTTCGACAGGAGCAACGGTGCAATGGTTACGAGATGGATTAGGAATTATTTCTGAGGCTTCAGAGCTTGAAACCCTAGCCCTCCAATGTTCAGACACAGGTGACGTTTATATTGTTCCAGCATTTGCTGGGCTCGGGAGCCCCTGGTGGGACCCTTACGCCCGAGGTGCGCTTATAGGAGTCACTAGGGGAACAGGGAAAGCAGAAATAGCTCGAGCAGTAATCGAGTCTATGGCTTATCAAACCCGTGACGTCATAGATGCTATGCAAGTTGCTTCGAAACAACGATTGCAGAATTTAAGGGTAGATGGTGGGGCATCAGTTATGAACCTCCTTCTACAACTGCAAGCAGACCAGATACAGGTTCCAGTGCTTCGACCCCACTCAAAGGAAATCACTGCACTTGGGGCAGCGTTTCTTGCTGGGTTATCTTTAGGAGTCTGGGGTTCGCTTGAAGAGATTAAAGAGAAGTGGAGATTAGATATACAGGTTCTTCCAAAAATGGACCACGTAGCATATAACGAAAATCATGCTCGGTGGCTACAGGCAGTAAATCGTAGTAGGTCTTGGGCGACAGAAAGCTGATTTCTGTAATTTAGAGCTCAGTCAGGGTACTCTTTATATGTCGGATAGCTTGAGAGGTTCGTTGCTCATTCTCAATTAATGCAAAACGGACATATCCCTCTCCGCCAGGGCCGAATCCCACTCCTGGTGAAGTAGCCACTTTTGCTTCTTTAACCAGCCAAGATGCGAACTCGATAGAGCCCATATCTTTGTATGGGTCAGGTATAGGAGCCCAAACAAACATTGTCCCCTTAGGGGGTTCAATGTTCCATCCAATTCTGTTCAAGCCATCACATAGTGCATCACGCCGACCTTGATAAATCTTGTTTACTTCTTTGGGGTGATCGCTTGCCTCATTAATAGTTACTGTTGCGGCTATTTGTATCGGCTGAAAAGTTCCATAATCCAGATAAGACTTGATCTTGGCTAAAGCTGCAATTACTTCACTATTCCCAAGCATGAACGCTACGCGCCACCCTGCCATAGAAAATGACTTTGTCATTGAATAAAGTTCTACGGCAACGTCTTTGCCTCCATCTGCTTGGAGAATAGATGGAGGCTGATACCCATCAAACCCTAAATCCGCGTACGCAAAATCATGGACCAAAAGAACATCTTTCTCTTTGGCGAAATCAACAACCTGCTGCATAAAGTCCAGATCAACGCACATGGTGGTTGGGTTATGTGGGAATGAAAGCAGAATTACCTTAGGGCGAGGCCAACTATATTCCCACCGTTCTCGCATTGCCCCGAAGAAATCAGATCCGCTTGAAAGAGGGATCTCCCGAACTTCTGCTCCAGCGAAGAGAGGTGAATATAGATGGATCGGATACGAGGGCGAAGGGACCAACACAGCATCTCCAGGCTGCACGAGAGTCCACATTAAATGAGAGAGGCCTTCTTTAGCGCCTATAGTATTTATCGCTTCAGTTTCTGGGTCGAGTGAAACTCCGAAGGTGTCTTCATATAAGCCACATATAGCTTCTCGCAGTTTTGGAATCCCTCTACTCAAGGAATACCTGTGATTTCGAGGATTCTGCGCTGCTTCGCAGAGCTTGTCGACAGCGATCTTTGGTGAAGGAAGATCAGGATTCCCGAATCCAAAATCAATGATGTCATCGCCATCACGACGGCCTTTGATTTTTAAATCATTAATAATCGTAAAAACATAAGGGGGAAGGTTTGCTATTCTCCGAAACTCCATCAACTTAGGCTATCTCTATTATGCGCAATGGGCGTGCACCTTCTTTTATCTCTTTATTCTGAAAAATTTTGCATCGCTAGCAACGCCGCCCCAATTGCTCCTGCCCCATTGCCGAATTGAGCAAGCACTAGCATATCTTTTGACCTCAACGAACGTTCTGGAGTCATTCTTTCGTAACTTTTCTTCACAGATTCCAATAAAGGGTCCCCTAATTCTGTAATGCCACCGCCGAGGACTATCTTTTCTGGGTCAAAAATATTAACCAAATTAGCTAAGCCTAATGCCACCCAATAGCCAAACTCATCTAATGCATTTAAGGCTTCCTGATTCCTCGCTAAAACTAAGCGGCTGATCCATTCACTTTGAAAGGGCTCTCTAGAACCGTCATCTTCGTTAACTAGAGAACTGCTCTCTCTACTCTGCATTGACGCCACGGCGATATTGCCGAAAGACGCCCCCGAAGCATAGCGTTCCCAACACCCCGAACGACCACAGGGGCATTGCAAACCATCGGGCACAATCACCATATGGCCGACCTCTCCTGCAAAGCCAGAGGCGCCTCTAGCTAAGTCCGAATTAATGTATAAGCCAGCTCCGATTCCTGTACCTAAACAAACCATAATGGCGTTTTTGGCCTCTCGAGCTGCACCTAACTGGACTTCAGCCCAAGTTGCACTTGTGGCATCATTTTCTATTAAAACTGGGATATCGAACTCATGGCGAACTTGTTCAAGGAGAGGATAATCTGCGAAAGTCGAAAGATTCGGAGATGTCCGAACCACGCCAGACTTGTCGATGAAGCCTGCTACACCAATGCCTATGGATTTGATCTCAAGTCTTTCCTTGCCTTGAATTCGGTTAGCTACCCTGACTAGGGTCTGGATAATTTTTTCATGATCGTCTTCGCAAGATTCCGATATCGTCTCACCAAATGAAAGGTCGGTCCGAAGTGCAACCCCACGAATATTCGTCCCACCAATATCGAAACCCAAAGAGATAGAGTCTTCGGAGTTCACGATGACACGACTACTTTGACTCTCTTTCTAAGGTCTTCTAATGCAGCTCGTATAATGCGTGACTCTGCTCGACGCTTGACAAAGCCCGGGATGAGGATAGCTAAGTCCGCAGCCAAGTGATATGTCACCTCCGTCTCAGCTCCTCCATTAACGGGTAGGAATTCGTATTCTCCTTCTATCTTTCTGGTGATATCACCCTCAGTCTGCCTCCATGCAATACGTAATGGATTGCTTCCGTAGTAATATCTCAGCGTATAAGTTGTACTTCTCCCCATAGCGGCAGCTCGGAACTGGACGTCCCCTCCCCTACCTTCGCCATCAGAAGCAACTATTGTGGCTGCTTTGATATCTGTCGCCCAATCCGGATAACGTTCAAAATCAGTTATGACATCAAAACACTGTTGCGGCGTTGCTGAAATAACGGTTTTTTGTTTTGCATGATCACTCATAATCATCACTCTCGTCATTAATTTCTATATTTTTTCGTTCTAAAAAAGAACCGCGGGAAATTGCCCACATATTGACATTACCAATTGGATACACAGAGGCAAGGATACCAAAGGCGAAGTTAGTACTTGTCGACATTACGGGAAGCAGAATTCCAGCTAGCAGACTAACGGCGAAAGAACTCCAAAGAGTCATTCGATCACGTCTTGGAAATGCTATTGACATGAGAAACAAGTCTCCGGTTGTAACAATTTGGTGTCGACTCAACTCTAAAGATTTAAGAAAAGCTATCGAGCACATGGTTATTCCAATACACAAAAGACCCAAGGAGAGAATGACATAGATAATTTCTAGAGATTCAAATGCGATCGCCGAAAATCCGGAAATGAGAAAAATGGAAGTCCCCGCCCATGAAAAGATCGAATAGTTTACCTTCATCAACTTCGGCCAAAGCTTTGTAGGATGTGTTTCATTGTCTCTGCTTTTGAAGGGCGGCCCAGTATTTAGATGCCAGGTGTTCATACGAGAAATCTCTCTCAACCCGTTTACGTGATTTCTGGCCCATAGTTTCCCTTTTCTTAGAGTCAGATAGAAGATTTTGTAATGCTTGGACAACAGAATCTGAATCTTTCGGGGTGTCTACAACCGTGCCGGTCTCACCCCCTAAGACTGCTTCATCGGCTCCTCCACTCCGGCCTGCAATTTGTGGGACTCCACAAGCTGCTGCTTCAAGAAAGACTATGCCAAATCCTTCTTGTTCTAATCCTCCCCACCGAACGCGGCATATCATGCCAAACACGTCAACCATTCCATAGAGTTCTGACACTTCGGCCTCTGGCACATAATCAAGGAATGTCACTGGCGCACTTAGTGATCGAGCCAAGTTATGAAGACGACGTTTATCTCTTCCGGTTCCAGCAATGAGAAGGCGGATATTTAGCCTGGTTTTTGCCAGTTCTGCGACAGCAGTGATTAGGACGTCCATACCTTTTCTCGGCACTAGTCGACTCAATGTTAAAACCACTTCATCTTCATCGCTAAACCCAAAACGGCTACGGACCTCCGCTCTAGTCCCTACATCAAGTGGCCGAAACCTTTCGATATCAACGCCAGGGGGGATGACGGCGATAGGAAGATCTTGTTTCGCAGCACGAATAGCTTCTCGAGTAGAATAATCGCCAGCTGTAACAACGAGCTTGGAATTTCGCAACACACTTCCAATTAGGGTCCGAGCTATTGGTATTCTCCCCGGGATAGTTACCTCGGCCCCATGAAGAATCACCCCATATGGGATTCCAATCCTCGAACCCAATATCCCAACGGGGACCGCAGGGTCAAACATAATAAAGTCAATTTCCTCAGCGTCTACCAAAGACCGGATCTGATTAGCTACTTTTCGAGTTGGGAGTAATACGCGCTGCTTACTTCGAATGATTTTGTGTGTTTGTTTCTCATCGAACATCTCAGAATTTGAGTGAGGAGTAGTGTAAACCACAACCTGATCTTGTGGGAGTCTTCTATATATTTCCCATAAATAAGATTGAATCCCTCCTACTTTCGGCGGGTAATCATTAGTAACCAATAAATGTCGCACGTATCAAGAATGCCTTCGATTTGTAATTTTTGCTCGGACTATCTTTGTTTATTTAGGCATCCCCTCGTCTTAGCTCTTCCTGAACTAGCTCCGACGGGTCATTCTCGAAACCTTCCAAGAGGGTATCTAATTTGAGGCGTTTGGCCGTCCAAACAGCATGACTACGTATCATCTCGTCATCACTTCTAAGGTATCGACCTAGTATTCTTTTCGTTTTCTCCGAGGGTTCATCAGGGATATTCCCCAAAACAACCAGAGCGTTTCGTCGTAAATATCTGGGATCTCTTCTCGGGATATACCACTTACCAAATTTCTGTATTAGATCATGGTCAGACATCTCGAGCATTTCGTGGATACGAACTGGAGCACCAAGGTCGCTAGAGTATCGTCTATTCGTCCGCTCTTCTCTTTGGTTAGCCGGACAAACTACCTGACAGTCATCACACCCATAGATTCGGTCCCCTAGCGCCTCGCGGAACTCCACTGGGAACTGGCCTTCGGATTGCAGTAGCCAGGCCAAGCACTTATTAGCGTCTAAGATTCCTGGAGCAGTAATGGCCTCTGTCGGGCACGCCGGCATACACCGTTCGCATGCACCGCAGTTCCCTTCATTCGGATTGTCAGGAGGAAATTTTGCGTTTGTGACAATCGAACCGAGAACAAACCAACTTCCGCGGCCGGGGAGCAGGAGGTTGGTATTTTTCCCATACCAGCCAATACCTGCTCGATAGGCAGCTTCACGGTCAACGAGAGCATTATCGTCTATAAGTATTTTTGAGCGAAAGCCATGCTCATTAAGAACCTTCGCGATTGCCTCTAACCCATCATGTAATTGCTGGTAGTAATCTTCTAGGGCATATAAAGCTACTCTTCCTAACGGCTCTGAGGAGCTCTCTACCTTCGGCCTCTCCCGCCAGTATGACCGAGCCCCCACTATCAGAGTTTCAGCACCTTCTAGAGCCCTTGATGGATCTGTTGAACGTTCTGGGTTCCGATATGTAAATTGCATCCCCCCATGAAACCCCTTTCGCTTTCGTTCAATAAGGTCTTCTTTCGTGGAGGTGAAGACTTCTGCCTTGGCGAACCCTATTGAATCTAGGCCATGTTGTATGCCTACATTCCGAAGCTCTTCGGCTGTGAGTATTGAAGGCATTGTTTAATAATCGCAGATGTTTGGACTATTTTACAGGATCAGCGCATAGAGTTTCTATTTTTTTATGTTGCAGCCCTGGCAAAAGGCCCGCTTTATTTAGGGAGCGCATAGAACGCCATTCCTCCATACTAATTACGACTGCATCTTCGGGTTTTCGGTCGCAGATATAAGTTACGATGCAATCTGCGCATGTAGCCGTGTCCTTCATTACGCATGTTTCACAATTGACAGATATGTAGTTTTCTTTCATATTTGGAGATTACATGCAGGGTATGACAGCTCATCGTTCCCGTATTTGGAGGCTGGCTATATTTAGATTTCAACTACTTCTTTACTGCTTTCACACC
The DNA here is from genome assembly GCA_029244605.1 of Acidimicrobiales bacterium. Classification (GTDB taxonomy): domain Bacteria; phylum Actinomycetota; class Acidimicrobiia; order Acidimicrobiales; family UBA8592; genus UBA8592. The sequence continues at coordinate 7,341 of JAQWQL010000011.1, forward strand.
ACCTGCAGGTAACAGACTCGATAGTTTCTTCTATGGTGTGCTCATCTTCTATTTCTAGATCACCGCCAGTGGTGAAATGGTGGAACTCGCGCACTCTCTGGAATCGAACAACATCGAATCGAGTTAAATTTCCGCATGCCACGCATTTGTACCGCTTTTTCTCAGTCACTATCGCCCATTTCCTTGGTCAATATTTGTAAATCCTTTAGGCATTGAAGAGCAGCTCCAGAGTCGATAGCGGCATTTGCTCTCTCAAGGCCATCGAGAAGATTTTCGGCGATTCCAGCTACGACGAGTCCGGCACTGGCATTTAATGAAATTATGTCTCGTTTGGGACCCGGCTCACCATCAAATATTTGAAGTGCTATTTGGGCGTTTGCCTTAGCATCACCTCCGAAGATTTCTTCTTCACTGGCCCTCTTAAGACCTACATCTTCTGGTGAAATTTGTGAAGTTGAAATCCCTTCGGGCGTAACCGTATGTATGGTATTAGGCCCGGTAACTGATAGCTCATCCAGACCACCATCTCCCGTAACAACCATGGCTAACTCTGTGCCAGTTGTCTTTAGAACTTCAGCCATTCGCATGCCAGTTGCCTCGACAGGAACTCCGATAACTTGACGCTTAAGTAAAGCCGGATGCGAGAGTGGCCCTAAGAGATTAAAGACTGTAGGTATACCCAGTTCGGCGCGCACTTTACTCGCGTAGCGCATCGCTGGGTGAAATGAACGTGCATAAGCAAAACCCACTCCTACTACCTCCACGCACCTTGAAACCTGATCTGAGGTCAATTCGGCGGTAATCGAGAGTTCTTCGAGAAGGTCGAACGATCCTGAAGTCGATGATGCTTTTCGATTTCCATGTTTACAGACCTTTGCCCCAGCACCAGCAGCCACGAAAGAAGCAATCGTCGAGACGTTCAATGCGGCTTTACGACCTAATGTCGACCCTCCGGCACCGACTAAATCAACTGTCTCTGGCGGGCACTTAATTGGGATGCACACGGAACGCATCGCGCGGACAAGCCCGCTAAGCTCATCGACAGTCTCTCCCTTTTGTCTAAGAGCAACAACGAAAGCAGATAGTTGCGCATCAGTAGCTTCTCCCTGAAGAACTGAAAAGAGTGCAGACTCAGTGGTCAGTGCATCTAAGTCGCGCCCTTCTGCAAGGTCACCAAGGACAGTTGACCAACTCTCAAACTTTTTTTCTGGCATGTTTTTAGTATTGCCTTGTTAATCAAGAAGTCAAACAATTAACGATGCTTTAAAACCCAAGTCGGTCTTCAAAGAATGAACCTAAAGCTTTTCTGATTGTTAGTCAGCGACTTTTTTTAGCGTGTTTCGGTCGGTGTGATGCAGCA
>JAQWQL010000015.1 GCA_029244605.1 Acidimicrobiales bacterium
AGAAACACCTGAAGAAGAAACACCTGAAGAAGAAACACCTGAAGAAGGTACACCTATGGCTACTATTTCTGGGCCCCCAACAGATGTGACAAAGACATCGATAGGTGCTGGGCAAGTAACAGTTGAATGGACCGCTCCTACAGATGATGGTGGTTCGCCAATAATTTCCTATACCGTGACAAGAAGACTCAACGGAGTCTTTGACTCTACCTGCGTTCAAACAGCTACATCATGTACTTTGATCGGGCATTCTCCTCCAACCTCACCAGGAACTAATACCTATACCTATACGGTTTTTGCTACGAATAGTGTTGGAGATGGCGCTTCTTCCTCGGCTATAACTCATCTAGAGGAAACAGCTGCTGCAGTTCCCGGAATACCTACGTGGGTATCTGCCACTAGCGCTGATATCCCTACCTACACGCTGACATGGGCTGCTCCTACAGATGATGGTGGTTCGCCAATAATTTCCTATACCGTGACAAGAACACTCAACGGAGCCTTTGACTCTACCTGCGTTCAAACAAATACATCATGTACTATGACCGGGCATAGCGTTCCTGGGGTTGGGAACAATACCTATACCTATACGGTTTTTGCTACGAATAGTGTTGGAGATGGCCTGCCCTCAGCTGCTGTAACACGCGTGTGTTTTCGTGGCCCTGACAGTTTAGATCAAAATAATAATGTTGTACCCGGACCTTCAGTTTGCAATGATGGAAACTAACAAACTGAACCACGCACAAACATAATAAACTCGTGAGTTGTAAACTATGAAGTAGGTAAGTTGGAGCAACCGTACCGAAAGAACCTATGAGTATCACTGCATATGAACTCAGCCACTTGGACACTCTAGAAGCTGAGTCGATTCATATTTTCCGAGAGGTAGCCGCAGAATTTGAACGTCCATGTCTGATGTTTTCCGGAGGTAAAGATTCTCTTGTGATGCTACATCTCGCCTCAAAAGCTTTTTGGCCCGCTCGCCTACCTTTTCCAATAATCCATATTGATACTGGACATAATTTTCCAGAAGTGCTTGAGTTCCGAGATCAGGTCATTGAAAAACTCGGTGCTCGACTACTAGTAGCTTCGGTACAGCAATCAATCGATGATGGGAAAGTCGTAGAAGAAACAGGACCTCGAGCAAGTCGGAATCGCCTTCAAATTACCACTTTGCTGGATGCTATTGAGGAGCATCGTTTTGATGCGCTATTTGGTGGGGCACGTCGCGATGAAGAAAAAGCTAGATCGAAGGAACGCGTATACTCGTTTCGAGATAATTTCGGCCAATGGAATCCAAAAAATCAGCGTCCTGAATTGTGGAATCTCTACAATGGCAGAATAAACCAAGGTGAACATATCCGTATCTTTCCAATATCGAATTGGACAGAGGTAGATGTTTGGCAATACATACGCAGGGAAAAAATTGTTATACCCAACATATATTTTGCCCATAATCGCCAAGTTTTTTCTCGGGACGGAATGTGGTTGGCAGATTCAGAATATGTAACCCGAACCGAAGATGAAAAGGTCCTAACGCGGAAGATTCGGTACAGGACAATCGGAGATATGAGTTGTACGGGGGCTGTGGATTCCGATGCTGAGACGATAGAGCAAATTATTGAAGAAGTATCTGCTACTCGAATTACCGAGCGCGGAGAAACGAGAGCGGACGATATTACCTCCGAAACTTCGATGGAAGATCGAAAGAAAGAAGGCTACTTCTAATGGGTCTTCTTCGTTTTGCCACTGCCGGTAGTGTCGACGATGGCAAGTCAACGCTTATTGGAAGATTGCTTTATGATACAAAATCGATATTTCAGGATCAGTTGGACTCTATTGAAGCAACATCAATTCAAATGGGGAATGACTATACAAATCTGGCATTACTTACCGATGGGCTAAGAGCAGAACGCGAGCAAGGAATCACTATCGATGTTGCGTACCGTTATTTTGCTACTCCAAAACGGAAATTCATTATCGCTGACACACCAGGACATGTTCAATACACACGAAACATGGTCACAGGATCATCTAGGGCTGATCTGGTTCTCATACTTATTGACGGACGCCATGGCATGACTGAGCAAACCAGACGCCATGCTTTTCTTACATCACTTCTTCGAATTCCTCATGTGGTCGTATGCGTTAATAAAATGGATCTAATTGACTATGACGAGCAAGCGTTTGAAGCTGTTAAAAAAGAATTCCAAAATTTCGCGATGAAATTAGAAATTCCAGATTTAACTTTCATCCCTATGTCAGCACTTCATGGGGATAACGTAGTAAGCCGGTCTCCGAACATGGAGTGGTATCAAGGGTCATCACTTCTGCATCATTTAGAACAGTTACATACCGCTAGCGACCGAAACCATATTGATGCCCGCTTCCCAGTCCAGTACGTAATCCGACCACAAAGTGGTGAATATCATGACTATCGCGGCTATGCGGGAACAGTGGTTGGTGGTGTTTTTAAAGTAGGTGACGAAGTCTTAATATTACCAAGCGGACTTACCTCAACTGTTGCATCATTGGAGTCTTTTGATGGTCCGGTATCTGAAGCATTCGGGCCTATGGCTATCACCATGCGTCTTACAGGGGACATCGATATATCCCGTGGAGATATGATTTGTCGACCAAATAACCGGCCCCAATCAAGCCGGTACGTTCAATCAATGATCTGTTGGATGTCTGAAAAGTTAGAATTTGAACCGGGAATGAAGCTCGCAATCAAACACTCAACAAAGTCAAGCCGTGTGATAGTCGCAGACCTCCAATACCGAATTAATTTAGAGACTCTCCATAGAGAGATGAATCCTGATTCACTTGCATTAAATGAAATTGGCCGAGCATCGTTACAAACAACAGAGCCTCTTTTTTTCGATGAATACCGACGCAATCGAAATACAGGCTCATTTATTCTGATCGACGAAGCAACTAATGCAACTGTTGCCGCAGGTATAATCGTCGGCTCTGGTGTATAGCATGTCCACCAATAACCCAAATATTTTTCCGCACCAGGAAGGAATAACTCGAAAGGAAAGGGCGACACTATTAGGGACCAGAGGAGCCACCGTCTGGTTTACGGGCCTTTCCGGATCAGGTAAAACCTCTATAGCGGCTGCCTGTGAACGCATCCTCGTTTCTGAAGGACGATCCGCATACCTATTGGATGGCGATAATTTGCGGGATCGTCTAAACAGCGACCTGGGGTTTTCCCCTGAAGACAGGTATGAAAATATACGCCGAGTCTCTGAAGTGGCGTGCTTATTTTCTGACGCTGGCATGATCTCCCTAGTTTCACTCATTAGTCCCTTCATAAGAGATAGGGAATCTGCTCGTAGTGCCCATGAAGAAATAGGAATTCCCTTCTTTGAAGTCTTTATAGATACCCCAATCGAGGTGTGCGAAATGCGAGACGCTAAGGGACTTTATGTTAAGGCTAGAGCTGGTGAGCTCACCGATTTTCCAGGAGTAAACAGCCCGTATGAATCTCCTAAATTCCCTGATTTTGTTGTAAAACCAGACGATGGAAATCCAACTACAATAGCTACTAAGGTGCTGAAAGTTCTTCTTTGATTTACTAACTTATTTAAAGAGAGACAAGCAATAATTGCGTTTCTTTAACCATTAAAGGTTTGTGCGTGACCTGCGTGCATACAGAAACCTATGCAATTACGTTCTATAGGAGAAAGAAAGATACAGCGGCCCTAATGACACAGTCATCATACTCCAAAAAGAAATCTGATCGTACCCCGAAAGTCACGCCCATATTCATAATTGGAAGTCCGCGAACTGGAAGTACAGTGCTATATCAATTGGTAGTTAGTACTTTCGGACTACCTTATATTTCTAATTTTACGAATAAGTATTTTGCCAAAATGCCTTCAACAGGACTTTTCATCCAGAAGTTCTTTTCTCCAAACATCTCTTTAGAAAGTAGCTACGGTAAAACTCGAGGCAGGTTTTCTCCTTCGGAAGGTTCAAATCTGATGAAGCGCTGGTTCGGAGGAGACCAACCTTCACAGATTAAATCAAACAAGATCCTACCAGGCCGTGAAAAGAGTCTTCATAGGACTCTAAAAATAAGTGAGATGATACATCAGGGAAAGTCTTTAGTTATAAAAAACGCATGGAATTGTTTTCGTATACCTTACCTAGCAGAAACTTTTCCTTCGGCAAAATTTATCTGGATACGTCGCGATATTTACCCAGCTGCTTTATCAGATTTGAAAGCTCGACAAATTACCAAGGGGAATCTGTCAGAATGGAATTCTGCTACTCCTGCAAATGTTAGGGAGCTTCTAACACTTCCGCCACATGAACAAGTCATCGAGAACCAATACGAATTTAACCATGCGATATGTGATGCTTTACTAGATTTGGAAGGGGATAGAACCATTGAAATTTGGTACGAGAACTTAATAGACGATAGCAGGAAACAAATGAATAGAATTTCAAGTTTTTTACACCTAGAGAAGAATGAGGAACCTAAAGCTTTAACTGCCTCTGATACCAATGGAATTCAACTCTCTGAAACTACGTTGAATGAAATGCAATCATTTATCGATCAGCATCAACGATTTGATCTCTACCGATATAAAAAAGGGGCTACATAACATGCACGTAGTAACGAAACAATTAGTTACGGAATATTTAAAAGATGATACGACAAAGAAGCGTCTTGAAGAATTATCCGATCAAGGTCCTAATAATTACACCTGCGAAACATGGTTAGAGGAATCACCAGCGAAAAGATACATATACGAACTAATCTATGGGCCTTTCTTACAGGGAGCATCTCAAGCAACAATCCTCGACGTAGGAGGAGGGCTTACTTCGCTTACTAAAGTTCTAGCAAGTTCCCACAACTATTTTTTGGTTGATTTACTTGCTCACGAACAGCAAGAAAATGTTAACGCACTCCAAAAAGCTGTAAATAGAGAATTCATTATCCCAAATGATTGGGCAACCTTAGGTGACCGTAACTACGACATAATCATCGCTAACGACCTCTTTCCAAACGTTGACCAACGTCTTGAAAGCTTTTTAAACAAATTTCTCCCACGCTGCTCCAAACTTAAGATGCTGCTCACTTGGTATGACACACCCCGTTACTACAAAACAAAAAGAGTCGATGGCGATGAAGTAATGTTTATGCTTGCGTGGAACGGGAAGCAACTAGAAGCAGTTTTAGAGCCTTTTCTACCATCTATTGTAACTCCACATTTGGACTTATTTCATGAGTCCCAAGAGTCAGTTTTCCAAAATGGAAGGCAAACATGCTTAATTGAATTCCAAGGCGGCGTATAATTAAAAGATGGATGGAGCATCTCAACAGTTAAAGATTTTATTTTTCGGAGATTCCATTTGTGTAGGTCAAGGAATATCGATCCATAAAGGATGTGTAGCCTTAATATCAGCTCATCTGGAGGAGAATAGGTCCACCTTTGGGAAAAATATTCTAGTAATTAACAGTTCTGTGAACGGGAGAACCACTCGTCAAGCTCTTGAAGACATGCCGTACCACGTTCAAAACCAAAGCCCAGACATTCTTGTTATCCAATATGGGCTTAACGACTGCAACCACTGGGTAACTGATCGCGGCCTACCTCGAGTAAGCCTTGATGCATTTAAAGGGAACCTTAAAGAAATTATCCATCGAGGAAAGAAATTCGGAGCAAAACAAGTAATCCTTAACAACAACCACCCAACTACTTTGGATCAAGAGAACATTCCTGATACAGAATTTACTTTCGAATACTTCAATAAAAAATATAACGAAGCTACTCGAAAACTCGCTACAGAGATGCAAGAAGAAGTGACTTTCCTAGATATCGAATCTCATTTCCTTCAATTGGTAAAGAAGGGAAAGAAAATGTCTGATTTTCTCTTAGAGGATGGACTACATTTGGGTGAGTCGGGTCATCAAATTTACTTTGATCTGGTCAATCCAGTCATAGAAAATGCTATCAAAGACTTCTAAGACTAGAAGAGAGTTATAAACCGTGAAGGACCAATTTCTCGAATTATCAGAAATTAATCTAAGCCCCGTAGCTAAACCCTTGAAAGTATTATTTCTCGGAGATGATGAACATCCAGCTAATACTGTTATCGACTACATCCAATCCTTTCTTTCAGAATCTTCTCATGAAATCAGTCTTATCAATCCTATAAATTCCGAATGCCCTGAGAATCTATCAAAGGAAGAATACGACGCAATAATTATTCACTACTCAATATGCATTACTGAACCTTATTTCCTATCTACAAATTGGATAAAAAGCATTACCCATTTCAACGGAGTCAAAATCCAAATTATTCAAGATGAATACAGGTGGATTAATAAGATGAAAACGCAGATGCGCTGCCTTGGAATTCAAGCTGTCTTTTCCTCGCTAACGCCAGAAAACGCTGAGAAAGTATACTGCGGTGACTTTATGTCAAAAACGAAAATCATATCTTGCCTCCCGGGATATTTCTCAAAGAGGCTTTTAGACCTTCCACATGTTTCCTTAGAGCAAAGAGAATACGACGTAATTTATCGGGGTAGAGACCTGCCGTGGTCGACAGGAGAACACGCTGTATTCAAAAGGGAGATAGGCCAGAACTTCATTTCCTGGAGTAAAACCTATGACCTTAAAGCAGACATCCAAACCAAAGAATCAAAGCGAATCTATGGAGACGCTTGGGATAATTTTCTTTTAAACGGGAGAACTATGATTGGAATCGAAGGCGGAGCTTCGCTTTTTGATTTTGATGGAAATCTTAAAGAATCGTTGGAGTTATTCGAATCTAAAAATCCAGAATCTGATCCGTCAAAATACTGGGAAGAGCATCTCAAGCCATTCGAAGGAAATATCATCCACAAAACCATCACTCCGAAAATTTTTGAAGCGATCGCCTCAAGAACTGCATTAATTCTTATACCTGGCGAATACAGAGGCATTCTTGAACCGAATCGGCATTACATTCCATTAATGGAAGATGGGTCAAACTTCGATGAAGTCATCAACAAAATAAAGGACCATAATTTTCTTGCTGAGCTAGCTGAAACCACTTTTGAAGAAATTACGTCAAAAACCGATTTAACCTACAAGTTTTTGGTTGACAAAGCCGACCAGATTATTTCCTACCTGGAGGAAAATCCAAGTAAGGCAAATGCTGAAACATATTTCAGGGAAAAAGCGGTTTCACAAAATCTCGAAATAGAAAATTTACTAAAACAAATAGAGGAATCTCAACAAAGTGCAAGTTCTTTGGAAAATAAACGAACCGAATTAGAAAACGAACGAACCCAACTAGGCCATGACCGAACCCAACTCGAAAACGAACGGACCCAAGTAGAAACCCAATTAGAAAACGAACGAACTCAACTCGAAAACGAACGGATCCACTTCGAAACCGAATTAGAAAACGAACGAAGCCAACTCGAAAACGAACGAACCCAACTCGAAAAAGATCGAATCGAAGCAGAAAACGAACTAAGCCAAGTAGAAACCCAATTAGAAAACGAGCGAAGCGAATTCGAAAACGAACGAACCCAACTCGAAAATGAACTACGCCAAGTAGAAACCCAATTAGAAAATAAACGAAGCCAAATAGATACCCTCCAGCGCCAATTACAAGAACTCAAGAATCCATTTCGCTTAGGATTGTTTTGGATGACTAAGCTTTGGACTAAGGCAACCAGAAAATTCAGGCTGGGAGCCCACACCGGTTCAACTCAGAAATAATCTTTTCTAATAACCACGGAGAGAGATTTAAGTCTTCCTAAAGATCCCAAGAATCAAAGTCATTCATATCATCCCACTGATTTTTCTTCTCTTTTCGCTTTTTCTTTTTTGGCGGTTTTCCTTTTTCCACTTGACGTTCAGCCGAACGTTTCTCCTTCTCTTCTCTTTTCGCTCTCTGCTGTTTCGGTAGCTCTTTCCGACGAATGTTGTACGCTTCAGTGTTCCATATCCACTTGTAGTTCTCTTTAAAGGAAGCCCAAAAACTCATATGTGGTACTTACTCTGAGATGTGGTTATAGAGGCTGGTTCTATAATTCAAATTACGAAACGAATGAATCGTTTAGCAAAAAATTTGTGGGAAGGAAGTTATGTCCGATCAAGTGTTGGTAACGGGAGTGACGGGGTACATAGGACAGCATTGCGGAGCTGAACTCTTACGGCAGGGGTACGAAGTCTTAGGGACTATTCGTTCGTTAGAAAAAGCTGAAGTAGTTCGTGAAGGGATAGCAAAAGTAGCACCTATCGAAAAACTTGCTTTCGTTGAAGCTGACCTGACGAAAGACGAAGGGTGGCGAGAAGCAATGGCGGATTGCAAATACATCCTCCACGTTGCCTCTCCGTTTATTATCGTTGACCCTGATGATGAAAATGAGATTATTTCTCCTGCTGTGGATGGGACTTTACGCGTATTGTCAGCAGCAAAGGCAGCAGGTATCGAACGTACAGTTGTCACGTCTTCTTTGATAGCAATAATTGCTGGTAAGCAAAGTGGTCACTATGGAACAGAGTCGTGGTCTGATCCAGAAGCCGAAATTGGTACGTACGCAAAAAGTAAGGTTCTAGCAGAAAAGGCCGCTTGGTCATATGCCGAAGAAAATAGTCTTGATTTGGTAGTGATAAATCCGGGAGGGGTCATGGGCCCGACATTGACAGGGAAAGTTGAAGGGGAAAGTCTGACAATGGTTTCTGACATCATAAATGGGAAATATCCATTGGTTCCTGATATCAGTGTCGGCTTTATTGATGTTCGCGATGTAGCGAAATTGCATGTTTCTGCCCTAACTGCAAAGGATGCTGTTGGGAAGCGCTTCATTGCTTCATCAGATGAGCCGCTTCACTTCACGGAAATAACGGGGATACTCAAAAACGCTGGATTTAAAAAAGCTTCAACAAGGATGGCGCCAAAGTTCCTCCTTAAGATTATGAGTATTTTTGATGACCAAGTCAAAGGACTACTACCCTTAGTCGGCCAACGTCAGACAGTGAATAATCGGGAAACTTACGAAATTCTCGGTTGGGATCCTACGTCGATGGATCAGTCTCTAGTAGAAACAGCTGAATCAATTAGCTAAGAGAACTTGTCGCTGCCATGTCATCTTTCCGATGGGTAATCGGGATTTGACTGGCTCTAGTTTAGAGTCAGAAATTGAATGGCCTTGTAACCATGGGCTCTACATCAGGTTTCTCTAACTTGGCTCCAAATAAAGCGGTTTCCGCTAAAGCCGTATCAAAGAATTCAAACATTTCAGTTATAAGTCCATCTCGGATGGTAAAGATCATCGCATACGTTTGCGGGTACGGGTTTCCATCTATCGAATAGGCATCAGCTTTCATAAGACCAACGACTCTGTCGTCATCTGCGCACATAATTTCATATTTGGTTGGGAGCTGTGTACGTTCCATATCAAGACGTTCAAAGAAGTAAGTGGACAGTTCATCAAACAAAGCAGATTTTCCTTCCCAACAACCAGAAATCGCCATATCTCCGCATACGTTATGTAGTACATCATCAGCAAAAAGCGACTGGTACTTTTCTACGTCAGAGTCTTGAAGCGCCTGAAAATAGGATTTAACTACCTGAATGTTCTCTTCTCTCCCCATTATTTCCTTTACTTTGTGACCGAAAAATATTTACAACGGGTCACCTATGATCAAATTACAAGTTAAAAACGTACCTTAAAGGCAGTCTCGTTTGTTTGCAATTGTTGCGGATTTAGATAGGCCTGTATTTATTTGGCCTGCATTAAGGAGTTGTTACTTATGGTTTCCTATTTTCTGTGAACTCACCCATAAGGCATCTAGGGATGTATGGAAAGCCTTCAGTTATAACATATGCATATTCCCCATGAATGGTTGTCCCGTTACATTCGTCTAAATTTCCCGATCCGTTATACACCCAGTCGCTGGTATATGTTCCATCAGGTACTGTTCCTTCAACTGTCACATCTCTTCCACCGTTTCTCCCAAGACTGAGTGTGCACCCTTTCCCTGATCGAACTTCAGTATTAAGTTCGTAGCTAGGCGCATACGCTGCCGATGATGATGCGTACAGAAGATATCCGTCAGCTGCGAATCCGATGTGCACAAGGTCACCTTCAGAAGTTCTTGATGCACCTATGAGTAGCTCTGATATCCCGTGGTAGTGGTATGCGCCGGTTGGTTGAACGTGAGCGTTATTAAAATCCATTCCCAAATCAAATGAATCTTGCAATCCTTCAACGCGATATGTTTCACCTGAGTTACACGCCACCGTTTCAGCGGTCCCAGGTTCTAGTTTTATTCCATTAACTGCTACGCCAGCGACATGAATTTCTTTTCCTGACCCTGTGTTCACTGGGTTCGTTGTATATGTATACGTCACTGATTGCTCGGTGATGGTATTTGGGTTACCTGAGTTCGGAAACTCCCCTGTGTCATGGTTTGGTAACGCATTTGTTTGTATTGTTCGTGTTCCGTTATTAACAGTGACTGTTGTTTGTGTTCCATACACTTCATCGTTTATTAGATAGTCACCTAAGTAGATGGCCTCTATTTCTATGTCATGATCATGATTATGGTCGGCTTCATCGGAGTCAGTAGTCTCGTTACCTTCTACCACTTCATCAGCAGCAGGTTGTGAACTCATTGTCGCTGTAGCCGTTGGTTGTTGAGCCTCTTCCTCAAACATGGTCTCACTGGTACATGCAATCAGCGGCAAGAAGAGCACGAACACAAATAATGTAAATATCTTTCGCATACCTATGAATAGTGTACTTCGCATTAAGTATGGCCAGAATCAGTGAAGGCTATGACATCTGTAACAAACTATAGGAAGTAAGGAAATAAGTAGCTACCATTAAATCAGTCGTGATTGCATCTATTGCTGCTTAGCAGGTTCGAACTACCAGTTTGCTCCTTAAGCGATTCTCAATCTTTATACCAACTGCAATGATCTTTCAAAGCTAACGAATTAGGAGACTGCAATGTCTACAACATTTTCAGAACTTGGAGTCCCAGAATGGGTAACTAGAGAGCTTGATAAAAGAGGAATTCTGGAACCATTTGAAATTCAAGAGAGAACGATCAAAGACGGGTTAGAAGGAAAGGACATTTGTGGAAGAGCGCCTACGGGATCTGGAAAAACTTTAGCTTTCGGCATCCCTCTTGTTGTGAGGACACAGGCATCCAAACCCAGAAAACCTCAAAGCTTAGTTCTTGCACCTACAAGAGAATTAGCAGAACAGATTTGTAATGAACTCCGGTCATTTAGTGGCAAAAGAAATGTCTTTGTGATTTATGGTGGCGTAGGTTACGGGCCGCAAAAAAAAGCGCTAGCCAAAGGAGTCGATATTCTCGTTGCTTGCCCTGGACGGCTTGAAGACTTGATAGAACAAAATGAGTTGGATCTAGGATCAGTGAGTCAAGTAGTTATTGATGAAGCTGATCGAATGGCCGATATGGGATTCATGCCCGCTGTGAAAAGAATCCTTGATCAAACCTCGAACGATCGACAGACCATTCTTTTCTCAGCAACTCTTGATCGAGATGTAGGGCAACTAAAGAAGCAATATCAGCGTGACCCTGTGCTTAGAGAGGTCGGAGAGAAAACCCCTGATATTAAAAAAGCAACGCATACATTTTCAATAGCGAGCAAATCAGAAAAATCAAAAGTCGCTGCTGATGCGATCAAAGCAGTTTGGCCAGCGATTATTTTCTGCCGTACCAGACATGGCTCTGACCGATTGGTGAAGCAACTAAAACGATACGGAATTGAAGCAGATTCTATACATGGTGGCAAAAGCCAAAATCAAAGACAGAGGGCGCTTAAGAATTTCAGCAGCGGAAAAGCTCAAGCGCTTGTTGCTACTGATGTTGCTGCACGCGGTATCCATGTTGACGGAGTTGAACTTGTCATACATTTCGATATTCCAGAAGATCATAAGGCGTATATTCATCGGTCAGGGCGTACCGCTAGAGCTGGGAATCAAGGAATAGTATTTTCAATCATTCAGCCAGACCAGAAAAAAACAGCTAAGAAAATGCAAACCCGTTTAGACATTGCCGATTCAATACAAAAAGTTCACCCAGATGAGTTAACTGATTTAAGTTCCCATTCCGAACGGAGAGAACATACGAAACCAAGGCCTCAAGGGGAGACAACTAAAAGTTCGAACAGTGGGAAAAAATCCGCTCATAAGAAATCTCATAATAGTAATAGGAATCAGCAATCAAAGAAGCGCTCTCAGAACACGAACAAAAAAACCAGAGGGAAAAAATCAGCGCCCAAAAATAAGAAATCGAATCAAAACTCCTCTTATAAATCTCATTCAAATGGGAATAAGAAGAAATCGAATCAGAAAACCTCACATAAATCTCACTCAAATGGGAATAAGAAGAAATCTGTGGCAAAGCACAACGGATCACCAAATAGAAAAGCTCGACGTGCTCACCTGCAGCCTGCAAATAGGTAACCCGGTATTTCGCTCATAAAAGAAGACGCTTAGAAAGCTTATTTCAACCATTTGTTTAGGTCGGAGCGAAACTGTATCTGTTTTATGTGTGTAGGCCCTAGGAGGCGCACACCTTCACTCGGAACTTAAGGGCGCAGGAATTTATAACTGGCGTGGTATCTTGTCTGCATGAAACGTTTTCTATCTGTTCTTGCTGCGTTGGGTTTAGTCGCTGGTCTCGCCAACTGCGGTGGATCTGAAAAAAATGAAAGTAATGCTGGGTCAGGAAGTTCTGCAGCTGAGACCGAAGAATCTAGCGAGGATAAAAGCGACACCAGGGAAGAAGCCCTGATCGATCACCTAACTTTTGAGGTATCACCCACCATCGAGTCAAACCAAGTAATTGCTGAGTTCTTCCCACAAATCATTTCTATTTGGGGGATAAATATTGTAGCTACTGAAGCAACCCCAGAATCGAAAATCTTGCACGCCGCAAACGTAATGGCGCAATATTTAGATAACGACGAGAATGGAATTCCAGATGATCAACGCGTGATTGATGCTCTCGTCAAGAATAAAGCTGTTGTAACGATGGCCGCCGATGAAGATGAATTTGAAGAAACCATCAATCAGATAATTCAACAAGGTCTCATCCCAGTGTTCGAGGAATATGGATTCCAGGATCTCTACGCTTCAGAAACAAACCCTGACGAACAATTCGATGCTTCGTTAGAAGAAATCCATCACTTAATCCTGAATTATGGATGGGCGGAAGTTTTCCCTGACGAATTAGCACAACAAAGAGGTTCTGCGATTGCAAATGCAATGGATATAGCCCGAGGGGGAGTATTCGAGACTGTCCCGGAAACATATCCAGATGGTGCGTGGTTTACCTACGACGATTGGACCTGTGATTATGAATGCATGATTACCGAATACACATATTGGGCGCACACGAGTCTTTTAGGAGGACAGGTAGGCAGATTGGAACAGATTGGTTGGGAATGGAGATTAGAAACCCCAGAAAAGGTCCGATCAGGAGATAGTGCAGCAATAGAGATTTTCGAGAATCCGAAATTAGGGCTACCCGTGTATCTTCCAGATGGGAAATATGAGCATAGGGAAGAAGCCAATGCTTCCAGTAGCAATGAAGATGTTGAGAACCAAACCATCCCCATAAACTCAGTTCTTGAAATAGTTGATGATGCGTCATTTGAATCGTTCACCAAATATGCAGATGTGGCAGGCCTACGAATTTTTTCTCTACCAGATGTTTCAAACGAATTTCTCTTGGCTGTAGCTGAAATATATAGACAAATGCTCGGTGACAATAACCATATTGATAAAAATCTTCGAGACAGGTATCTGAATAGAGTCAGTGAAGATTACGTGTTCCAACGAATTGGATATTTGGGGCCAGAAAACTACAAGCTAGATTCTCCTAATCCTGATATTGACTGCTGCCCAGGAAAAAATTACGAAGATAACCATACAGATTATATTTGGGAGTCTCCAAACGCCTTCTTCGAGGAACAAGCAGGTGAAGTCATTGAGCATTTATTACACACCATTACAGGAGTTGGCTTTGCTTTAGAGCTCTCTGAGTGGGACTGGGAAGATACAAATTCAAAAATTCATGTAGCGATGAATGAAGCAGTCGAAAAAAACATTTACGATATCTCGAGCTACGAAGAAATCAAGGAGAGAGGAAACATAGAAGATTTCAATCGGATAGTAATACAAGAATTCTCTTTCTGGTTCATTATCACTGCGTGGGGATTCGCTGATCTCTGGAACATGCCACACGAAGAATTTCGTATAAGCACCATTGACGAATTACAAGAAGAACTCCCAATAGCTAACGAATTATTTGAAGACACTGTTAAAAAAATTCTTACCCCTCCTAACAAGACTGATCTCAGGTCGCTTTTCTCTGCAGCAGAATAATCTATGGAATCTGAAATCTTCTAAATTCCGGAAATTATAGAGGTTGCCTATTTACGAGATTTAATAGAATATGTCTAGGGCCTTTAGACAAAAACTGGCATGATGAGAATCGCTTTGCCATCGTAAGTACCAGTTCTGGGTTTATGCAGAACCAATACTAACAATATTGATCTACATGGAGAAAAATACCTGAGCGTTCAAAGGCTATGGAGACTTTTGGAGCAGCTCTTCGAGATCCCGAGATTTTTGAAGATCCTAAATCTTTCCGTCTCGACAGAGAGCCAAAAGAATTACGTTAACATCTCTCCTTTGGACTTGGCGTGCATTTTTGCCCAGGGGCCCAACTTTCACGTCTTGAAGCCGGTCTGGCCTTAAAAGAAATCACGGAACGTTTCCCTAACCTTCGACTAGTAAGTGAACCCGAAAGAATCGAACCATTTCTTCCATGGGGAAGAAGAAAATTTCCGGTGGCTTGGGACTAACCACAATTTTTAGGACCTGGCGCAATCTAGAGCTATCAAATTTGGTTTAGATCCAAAGAAGAACTAAGGCTGCCAGCCATAAACAAGACATACTCCAACACATACAACTTAAGGTTACAGGTTTCTTTCTTCGCTTACCTTTAGAGGAGTTAGAGCCTATGTGTTTATAAGGATTCAAGACTTTCATGATACCTTTTCCTCTACAGAGGTCTCCTTTAGGGATTAGCTCAATCCGATAATCTCACCCTTTTCGTCTATATCGATTCCTGTTGCTGCAGGCTTCGCTCCCAGCCCTGGCATTGTTCTCATGTCACCGCAAATGGGGTAAATAAACCCTGCACCAACTGAAGCCCTTACTTCGCGAACTGGAAGGTTCCATCCTGTGGGAGCTCCTTTGAGAGATGGATCGCCGCTAAGCGATAGGTGTGTTTTTGCAATACAGACTGGTAAATCTCCAAACCCATTATCTTCATAACTAGCTAATTGCTTTTCGGATTTAGCAGAAAAGTCTACATCGTCCGCTCCATAGACTTTTTGGG
>JAQWQL010000026.1 GCA_029244605.1 Acidimicrobiales bacterium
TCTGTGGGTTATTAGTCTTCGCTTTTCATTACCAACGCCATATATGATAGTGATACTATCACTATTAGAATAGTATGCAAGTATTGCTTTCAAAGATCCTGATAGAAATCAGAGCTTCCATCGGCCTACCCTTCTTTAACCGATGGATTGAATTAGTTTTTTATGGATGCGAGGTCACGAAGAGTGCGACTGCATATATGGGCCTCGCAGTCAGGGAACTTTGTATAAACAGCTTCTGCGATTTTCTCGATTTCGCTACGGGCTATGTCTGGCATTAAAATTTCTATTTTCGATCCGCACCGAATATAGATGCTTTCCGGCGGAAAAAACTCAAATATCCCTTTCTCATCTTCAATCCCCTCAGTTCCATTCTTAAGAAGACTAATTCCATAAATCAGCTTGCGCCTTCCTGAGTTCAGCCGATACCAGATGAACTCTAAGAACGAACTTAGTGAATCTCGAACCAAATTAACCTTCGACCCAGGTACAGATGTCCAACGGACAGGAATTTCTAGAATAGAACAATCGTGTCGGTGTCCAAGGTCAAGGATTTCTGCATCTTGAGCAAACCCTTTTACCCTCGATGATGAAAATAACGCTTTCGCCACAGGACTTCTGTATGCCTTGAATCCACATTGAGTATCAGAGATTTTGTATCTAGTTAGGAACCGCAAAAAAAGGGAAAACCCAGTGGTTATGCACTTTCGGATACTAGAGATTCCTTGAGTTTCTGACCCTTCGATGGTTCGTGACCCTACAACGATGTGATGTGCTTGAAGCCCCCTTAGTGCAGGCTCCATTGCAGAAAGGTCAGTGGCCATGTCGGCGTCCATTGTTATAACGACTGGAGAACTAACTGCTGCGATTCCTGCCCTAAGTGCACTGCCCTTTCCGCTGTTACTTTCTAACATGATTAGTTTCCCTTTCGGGAATTGATTGCTTATCTCTTGTCGACATAAATCACTCGTTCTGTCACTACTTCCATCATCAACGACTATGAGCTCGATCTCTTCTGCTGGGGTGCGTAAAGAACCTAGTTTTTGAAGCAGCGGGAGAATTCTCTGTTCTTCATTATAAGCAGGAATAACAATAGAGATTCTTGCTTCACTTTGGAAAAGGAAATGGCAATCAGTCACGATTGCATTCTATTACGAAACCGGAATTTCGATTGCGGTCATAATAATGCCTCGGTCTATTCCGAAGGTTCCTGAAAGTTTTTGCATTGAGCTTGGCCTACTTATGGAGACAGTAAATGTCTGATTTTCGATATGGAAAATAATGTGTGCATCGCGAAAGCCAAGCCATTCTTTGGTTGCAGAATTCCATGCTTTATATGTTGCCTCTTTAGCTGAAAAGAGTAGTTTTCCTGGGTGAGGAATTTCATTTCCTCTAGTTCTTTCCACCCAATTGAGCTCTTCGGTGTTACTTATTCTTGTTAAAACCTTCTGAGGTAATGGTTGATCCGGCTCAGCATCGAGGCCCAAAGAAAATATTTTGGATACAGGCGCTACAGCTGCAGCCGCATATGCACGTGTATGAGTTATTGAGCCCACTACTCCATCAGGCCATACTGGCTCATTTTTGTCTCCAGCAAGTACTGGCGCAGCGTTGATACCAAGGGTCTCCATCGCAAAACGCGCGCATTTTCGTCCAGTAACGAAGTCCCATCGCCGTTTTGGAGAGACGCCTCCGAGGATGTTTTCTTCTTCGGGCCATAGGAAAGAGTCGTCTAAGGCGGCATCACGGATTTCATAAGTAGCTGTCGCTCCTGAAAACAAGGTAGCGATCGTTTTTCCCATACAGTGGATCGTACTCTACATGGACGGTTCAGAAGTCCTACTATTGATCTCTTATCAATTACTCTGAGGTTCGTGCGTTGAGGATTTGGTTGATAGCTTTTCCGTCGGCTTGGCCGCTAGTAGATTTCATGATTTCGCCAACAAAGAATCCTTGCACCTTCTTTTCGCCACCACAGAAGCGTTCCCATTCATCAGGGTGATTGGCGATAAGTTGATCTATGAGGGTTTCCAACTGATCTGTGTCTATCGCCTCTAACCCAAATTGAGCTGCCACTTCTTGTGGATTTCCTCCTTTTAGTACAAGCTCTCCGAGTACTTTTTTTGCCTGCGTGCTGGTTAGCTCAGCGTTTTCTTCCATTTGCAATAGACTCGTGAATGCTTCTGGGGTGAGTTTACCTAGTCCATCGGAGAGGTTGTTGGTCAGGTGCTTGATGGCCATTTGGGGTGTTGCTCCAGCTCTAATGGTTTCTGAAGCGAAGTCGTCATGACTTCGTTCAACTATCAGTGCGATCTCCGCAATATCTATATCTGCTAAAGCTGCTAGCTGTGTTCGTCGTTCGGAAGGGAAGGTTGGAAGACCTTGATCAATCATGTGAATTATTTCAGAATTTGGGTTGAGAGGAACTAGATCTGGTTCTTGAAAGTAACGATAATCTTCAGCATCTTCTTTGGAGCGACCAGAACGGGTTCTACCAGCACTCTCATCCCAGTGGCGTGTTTCTTGGGAGGGGCTCTCTCCGTTTTCGTAAAGGTCAATCTGACGATTTGCTTCGTACTCTATGGCTCGTCCTAGTGAACGAAGTGAGTTGACATTCTTTATTTCGCACCTCGTTCGCAGTCCGCCTTCATTTGTCGTCCGAACAGAGACATTTGCGTCTACTCGAATTGAACCTTCTTCCATCTTTGCGTCGGAGACCCCTAAAGCGAGAAGAATACCTCGGAGTTCTTCGACATATTCTTTTGCTTGGTTAATGGTTCGAATCTCTGGGTGGCTAACGACCTCTATTAGGGGAACTCCAGCCCGATTGTAATCAACCAACGAGTAATCTGATCCTGAGATTCTTCCAGTGCTCCCGATGTGCACTGTTTTGCCTGTATCTTCTTCGATATGAGCTCTCTCAATCCCTATCCTTACTCCACTAGGTAAATCTAGATAACCATCCGTATTTGTTGGTTGGTCGTATTGGCTGATTTGGTAGTCCTTGGGCATATCTGGGTAAAAATAATTCTTTCTGGCAAAGACCGACCGGTTTACCGAACAGTTGAGGGCTCTTCCCAGTTGCATAGCTGATATCACAGCTTTTTCATTTACAACAGGAAGAGAACCAGGTAATCCTAGGCAAACCGGACATATATTTGTGTTTGGCTCATCTCCGAATTGATTGACGCATCCGCAAAAGAGTTTCGTTGCCGTCCCGAGTTCTACATGCACTTCGAGACCTACGATAAGTTCCCAACCATCCTTTAAATCGGCGTTGGTCATTTTTCAGCGCTTTCAAGAGTTGAAGCTACACGATACATAAGCGCTTCTTGCATTGGCGGAGCTAGAATTTGAACACCTATCGGCATCCCATCACTACCGGAACCAAAGGGAACAGAAATCGCAGGGTGACCTACAAGGTTTGAAGGTATCGTGCATACATCATTGACATACATTGTCATAGGGTCTGAAGTTTTCTCTCCTAATTTGAATGCAGTGCAAGGAGACGTTGGTGAAAGAAGCGCATCATATTTCGAGTACACTTCATCAAAATTTTGAGCTAGTAAACGACGGACCTTCAACGCCTTTCCATAATAGGCATCGAAGTACCCTGCAGAAAGAGCGTAAGTTCCAAGCATGATCCTTCGCTTAACTTCATCTCCAAATCCTTCAGTTCTTGTATTGATGTTCATCTCTGCAAGAGTTTCCCCATCGACTCTGAGGCCATAACGTACGCCATCATAACGGCTCAAATTACTTGAAGCTTCAGCAGGCGCGATGAGGTAGTACGCGGATAGGCAATATAACGATGCTGGGATGGATACCTCTTCAACCAAAGCCCCGTTCTTTGACAAGAGCGTTGCAGCTTCTCTGGTCTTTTGAATTACCTCTGAACTGATTCCGTCTATGTCGCCCATTAGTTCACTGATAATTCCGATTTTGAGACCTTCCACACCATCTTCTATAGCGTCAAGGAAGGAAGGAAATGGTTCAGAAATACTTGTTGAGTCTTTTGGGTCATATCCGCCGATAACCTCATGAACAATCGCTGCATCCCTAACGGTATTTGCAAAGGGCCCAACCTGATCCAATGAACTGGCGAAGGCGAGAAGGCCGTAACGGGATACTCCGCCATATGTTGGCTTTACACCTACAACCCCGCAAAGTGAAGCCGGTTGCCGGATAGACCCACCAGTATCAGAACCAATAGCAACTGGAGAGAAACCAGCCGCGACTGCTGCTGCACTTCCTCCGCTTGAACCTCCAGGAACACAGGTGAGGTCGTGAGGATTTCGTGTTGGACCGAAGGCAGAATTTTCTGTCGAACTACCCATAGCGAATTCATCCATATTTGTTTTACCAATCAGGGTGGCTCCAGCATCCGCGAGTCGCTTGACAACAGTCGCATCGTACGGAGGATTCCAGTTTTCTAGAATTTTTGAACTTGCTGTTGTACGCATTCCCTTTGTGCACAAGTTGTCCTTAACTGCGACGGGCACCCCTGCTAATGGCCCGACATCCTCACCTAACGCAACGCGTTCATCTATTGCCCTAGCGGCTGCTCGAGCTTCATCTTCGAGGACAGTATTGAAGGCATGAATCTCCGCATCAGACTTCGCTATTTGAGTTAAATAGTTTTCAAGAGTCTCAAGAGCTGTCCATTCACCGCTCTGAACTTTCTCAGCGATAGTTTGAGCTGTTAGAGAGGTAGCTGGGATTATGGAACTCACGGTTGCTCTCCGAGGATCTGAGGAACTTGGAATCTTCCATCCTCTACTGCAGGTGCTTGATTTAGCACCTCTTTTCTGTCAAGCATTTCATCTACTTCATCTTCTCGGGTTACATTTTCAAGTGGCAAAGGATGAGACATAGGCTCTACTCCATCGAGTTGAAGAGCTTCAACATCCTTCGCATGCTCCAAAACTGCCCCTAGTTGCTTCGTGAAAAGCTGGAGTTCTTCATCTGATAGTCGAAGACGGGCAAGGTATGCCACGTGAGCAACTTCTTTCTCTGATATTGGTTCAGTCATTAAACTCATTCTACAAGCGAAAAGACTTGGGTATCAGCTTGTTTTGGTTGGAGCTAACTATTCTTCAATCGCCGGGCCTAGTGAAACTCGAAGCTCAACAACTGTATCTCGAAGGACCTGAGCTAGAGATTCTGGCTCTACAGAGATAACTGCCCCCTCTGGAATAGTTTCGTCGTATATTTCAACTACCTGGTACTGAAGACCTTCGAGGACGAGTTGGGTTTGAGCGTCTTCTGAGATTGCGCCAATTAAATCTGCGGGGATTGTCCTCAGAACCGGTCCGAGGCTAACGATTAGGTCCACAGGAGTCCCTGTCGGCATTTCCCCTTCTCGAGCAGATACGGAAACAACAACCCCTGCCGGATAATCCTCGTTTAATTCCTCTCTCACTTTTCCTAGAGATAGTTCAGCTCCTAAAAGGAGCGCTTCGGCATCACTAAGCTTGATCCCTATAAGATTTTTTGGGATTGGTCGCAGCTCAGGTCCTTGGGAAACAAAGTAGGTTATTTCCTTTCCTTCTTCGAGTAATTGGCCTGCCTCAGGTTCGGTGCGAAGAATAGTTCCGGGGAGTGTCCCATCAAGACGATCTAAGGCCTCTTGGAGATTCCAGTAGTCTCCGATGCTTTCAGTAAATTCTTCCGCAGTCATTCCAGCTACTTCAGGGATAACTTTTGATGAGATTTCGACGTTATCTTGTGAAGCTAAATATGTGATTCCTACTGTCCCTAGAACGACTGCAAGCATAAGTACCAGCCAGATCCAACGGTTTATTCGTCTTCGTATTTTTTTAATCAGGCGAGTAAACCTCCCATCATTATCCGGAGCTTTTATGAGATCGACAAGCGTCGGATCTTCATGTAGAGAGATGGAGTTCTCTACTTCCAACCCTGTTAAAACTGGAAGTGGCTCGGGTCGGCTTTGACTAGCTGTGGCCTTCATCAAAATCTGAAGTATTTCTCCTGCGGTGGGACGTTCATTTGGGTCTACCGCTGAAGCTCGTACTAGTGGAAGTGCCAGGCTCCCAAATATTTCTGGGTCAGGGTCAAGCTGCTTCCCTAATGAGTTGCCATCATCAATAGCTTCACTTTGTTCCGTTAAGTGGCTTCCAGCAACACATTCATAGAGAAGAACTGCAAGTGAATAGATATCGCTTCGTTGATCACTCCTTCGCCCACGAACCTGTTCAGGAGAGAGGTATTGTTCTTTTATTTGTTTTTCAGATTCAGGCATTTCGAGTCCAGAAAGAATGCTCGCTATTCCTAAGTCAGCTATCCGAATGTTCGATTCGAAATCAAACATAATGTTTTCGGGTTTCAGCATAAAGTGCATAGCCCCTCGTTTATGCGCATACTCAAGGCCTTTACTAATTTCGATGCCTATGAGTAAAGCTTGAGAGGGGCTAACACTCCCAACGGTGTCGAGGAGTTCTCGCAAGGTTCCACCAGAAAGGTACTCCGTTACAATGTATGGAAGTTCTTTCTCCCCCCAGCCATACACAGGTATGAGATTTGGGTGATCTAAGGCAGTTGCTTTTTCCGCTTCTGAGCAAAATTGTTCTAAAAATGAAGGGTTCTCTGCATAGGGTCTTTGGATGACGCGAACGGCTACCTGCCTTCGGAGTCGTATATCGTCCGCTAGATACACTTGGCCGCCTGAGCCAATACCCAATGGGGCAATCAGGCGATATCGGCCGTCAATAACGATTCCGGAGTCGGTAGGGAGTGAATTTGCCACTGGTAAAGCGTATTCAGTGTCTGGCGAATTTGCATCAAAGTTTGAAATTCGTCATAAAACTTGACTAAATAGGGCACAATATTGATATGGAAACCCAGCGTTTAAATACTTTAGCTGCAAGGTTCAAATTCTCACGCTTGTTCGGGCCTGCCTTGGTTACCTTGGGAATAATTTTGGTAATCTTTGCCCTAGTTCTTTCAACGCAGGACTCGGGAGATATACGAGTTGAAGGAAATCCCGCTATTGAAGCTTTAATCCCTGAGGCAGATTCCGAAGTCTTGCGCCAGAGTGCTGTGGGCATAGACCTCACTTCCGGATATGACGCTCAATTAACAATTAATGGTATTCCGATTCCGCCCGATCAGATAAATGTTCTCAGGAGCGAAGAGAACCCTCGTGAGAGTGCTGGCACAGGTGGCTCGTTTAGCTCGACACTGAACCGTTTTGTTTTTCAACCTCTCGATGGAAGAGCTGTCCCAGAGTTGTTAGGTGGCCGGAATTGTGTCGTTGCTGAATTTTGGCCCTTGTCAGACCCTTCATCACGGCAGAGAATTGAATGGTGCTTCACGGCATTGTAAAGGGCTCTTAGCCGACTAATGACTCTAACTCTGCTAGTGCCGCGGTTGGGTCTTCCCCAACCAGTATTCCTCTGATCCCAATCGAATTTGCTACTTGGATATGTTCTTCGTAGTCATCAAGGAAAACTGCTGTCTCTGGAGAAGCTTCCCCTAGTTTCAATGCAAGGTGGAAGATGGCCGGGTCAGGTTTCCGTACGCCTACCTGGCTGCTGTCGATAATGCCATCGAATAAGCCTTCTGGGAGCATAGTCTTCCAAATTCCAGAGAACTCGCGAAAATTGTTTGAGACGATTATTTGACGTTTCCCTTTTGCCTTTAATCTTCGGACGCCTTCGTACATTTCGTCTGCATGTTCTGGTTTCCCACTTATTGATTTGAAGAACTTTTCGATATCGAATCCTTTTATTCCTTCATTTTCTATAGCCCTGAGAATCTCTTGAGCAGCTTCTTCCATGGTGATCTCCCCCCGCTCGAGTTTATGCCATGGGTGGTCTCCATTTGGAAGTCCATATCCAAGAACCAACTTTGTAATGTCTTTAACAGTCAAATTAAGACTTTCGACATATTCGTTTACACCATAAAAGGGCGACCCGGTAAAGATCCCACCAAAATCCCAAAGTATTGTCGAAATACCATGTGCGGGTTTAGCTTCAGAGCTCATTGAGGGACTACTCCGGTCGATAAAAGTTTTTCAAATGCATTTTCGTTAATAGTTGGGACCCCTAGATCCTCTGCTTTCCCGACTTTAGAAGCTCCGGGATTATTTCCGACAACTAAGGCATCAGTTTTTTTCGAAATACTTCCAGGTGACTTTCCCCCTCTGTTTTTGATTGCTGCAGCAGCCTCGTCTCGGTTGTATCTCTCAAGAGTGCCAGTTACTACGATTGACTTTCCGATGAGAGTTTGTGGTAGTTCGATTTTTTCCGGTCCTTGGAAATTAACTCCTGCGGATTGCAACTTTTCAAGCACCACTAAAGTTGTAGGTGATCGGAAAAACTCATACACACTTGTAGCTATCACTGGTCCTAGACCTTCAACTGATTGAAGTTCGTCGTGACTTACTTGCTCTAGCGACTGCATTGACCCGAAGGTAGTTGCGAGTAAATCTGCATTAGTTCTTCCAACGTGAGGAATCGACAGCCCGAAAATGAGATTACCTAAGGACCTAGATTTAGAACCTTCGATAGCGTCTCGTAAATTAGTGACTGACAATTCTCCAAATCCTTCAAAGGTTCTCACGAGTTCAAAGTCGATGCTATAAATATCACCGATGTCTTGGATTAGCCCTTTTGAGACGAACAGGTCGATACTCTGTTCTCCCAAATGTTCAATGTCCATAGCTGTACGCTGGGCGAAGTGTTCTACCCTGCCACGGACTTGCCTGGGGCAACTATAGTTATTGCACCTATGGCGAGCTTCTCCAGAAGGTCGTTCGAGTTTCGCTCCGCAGGATGGGCAATTTTGCGGGAATTCCCATTTCGGTAAGCTCTTAGGACGCTCGGAAAGGACGGGGCCGACGACTTCAGGTATTACTTCCCCGGCGCGTCGAACGATTACTTTATCTCCAGGGCGGACATCCTTTTCCTTTATCTGATCTTCATTATGCAGCGTAGCCGTTGAGACAGTGACCCCTCCTACAAAGACTGGATCTAGGCGCGCAAAGGGAGTTGCAGAGCCTGCTGCTCCGATAGAGACTTCAATATCTAAAAGAGTAGTGACCTGTTCCTCAGGAGGTAGTTTGTAAGCAATTGCCCATCTAGGAGCTTTCGCAGTATTTCCTAACTCTCTTTGGAGCTCGAGAGAATCTACTTTAATGACAATCCCATCAAATTCGTAATCGAGTGAATCTTTCACTTTCTGGAATTCTTTGATGTAATCGAGGGCGCCCTCTGTGTTTCTGACAAGCTTGGCGTTCTTATTTACTGGAAGCCCCAATGATGAGAGGAACTTAAGTGTTGCATAGTGGGAAAGGAGATTAGGTCCTTCTGCAACCTCACCTAACTGATACGCCCAGAAAGAAAGATTTCTGGTAGCTGCGATATTTGAGTCTTTCTGACGCAATGAGCCTGCAGCAGCATTCCGAGGATTTACATACTCTTTCCCGTCATTTTTTTTCGCTTCTTCATTCAGCTTTCGAAATTCGCTCCTCCGCAGATGCACCTCACCGCGTACTTCTAGTACAGGTGGCGCACCTTGAATAACCTTTGGTATGTCGGCAATCGTTAAGACGTTATGAGTAACGTCTTCTCCAACAAGTCCATCTCCACGAGTCGCAGCCTGGACCAATCGGCCTTGTTCATAACGAACGGATATTGCCAGCCCATCAAATTTGAGTTCGCACACTAGATTCCCAATTTCTGTTCCTTCTTCTAGTTTTCTTTCAAGTTTTTCTTTCCACTGTTGTAGCGCTTCAATCTCGAAAGCGTTATCAAGAGACATCATTGGAACCCTATGGGTTACTGGGGAAAAGATCTTAGAAGGAGAACCACCGACATTTTGAGTGGGTGAATCATCTTTGCGAAGGTTGGGATATTGCTCTTCTAATTCAAGCAATTCTTTCATCAACATATCCCATTCAACATCTGGGATTATTGGACTGTCCTCATCGTAATACGCGGCATTGTGGTTCTTAATCAAATCCCGAAGTTCTTTAGCACGCTTTTCTTGTTCAGTTGTCACAGGTTTCTACCACTAAGTCTTGGATTGGATTGGCATGACCCACCGCTGGGCTGCAAACATCAATATGTGACCAAAGACTACCGTATATGGGCTTTGAGGATGGCATGGCTGGCTCTTCCTTTTACTGCTGGTGATATGTTCGATAATGCGTTGAGCCTCTCAAGTCGCTCTGTCCAAATTACAGCAACTATTGGGCTATGGTTTTATTGGGCTTTGGGCCTTCTTTTGTCTCTTGTCCCTCTATCTAGTTTACTCACTCCCTTCCGAGTCTTGGCGGCTATGAACGTTGTCATCATTATTTGGGGAGCTCTTGAAGCCCCAGCATCCTTGTTAGGTATCGTCACCTTATGCCTAGGTGGAATTGCTTTTGTTCTGTCGGTAACGCCCCAAGTTGGGTTTTGGTTTGTTAATGGATCTTCATATGGTAATGAAGTTCGCATACCTTTAAAGCCGCCTGGTGCGATGCTCTTAGGGCCGATACCCATGGCATGGGCTGGTATAGCTATAACATTTATCAGTTCCCCTTTGCTATTCTCTAATAGTCAATGGCTAGCAGGGGTTTTGGTCGCGGGGCTTGGGGGGATTTGTAGCTTTGTAGCTTTTCGTTCGCTCCATGCATTAGCCCAAAGGTGGCTAGTATTCGTTCCAGCTGGAATAGTCATTCATGACCCGTTGCTTCTTGCAGATCCATTTCTCGTTAAGAAAGGTGGAATAAGATCAATTCGTTTAGCTCTCGTAGGATCAAATGCCGAGGACTTAACTATGGCGAGTCTAGGTCACGCAGTAGAAGTGGAGCTTAACGAAGAAGCAGAAATCGCTGTGCGTAGAAAACCAAATTCAGAGTCTGAGATGTTAACGGTCTCATCTTTTGTGATCTCTACATCGTTAGCAAGCATTGTTTTTTCAGAGGCGCAAGGTCGTTCTATCCCAATAGCATAAATACGCAAAAGCTATAGCGCAATCGCTGACCCGACAACTAAATCACCATCATAGAAAACTAAGGATTGGCCTGGGGCTACTTTTACATGCGGTTCAGCCCACTCAACCATAGAGGTAATACATGCAGGAGCAGTTCGGCCATGGGCACTAGTCTGGACTTCTACTTTTCCGGGGTACGGCGAACCAGCCCAACGCAGGTCCTTTACATTTGTCGTATCGCAATATAGCTCTGACTTCTCCCCCACTGTAACGGTCGCCTTTTCTGTATTTATCTCTATGGCATATTTAGGATCTCCCTGCCCGGATAGGCCCAACCCCTTTCGTTGACCAATTGTTACCATTTCTATAGAGTCGACTTGACCGACTGTTCGCATTTGCTTATCAAGAACCTTCGCAGGCCTAAGGTCGATCCGCTGTTCTAGGAATTTCTTTCGTGATCCTTTGACGTTGCTAATAAAGCACACATCTTGACTATCGGGTTTTCCTGCCACGCGAAGATTCATCGAAGCCGCGATATCACGAACCTCTGTTTTTTTCATTTCTCCAAGCGGAAGCTTAAGTTGCTGCAATTGTTGTTGATCTAGCATATGTAGAACGTAAGATTGATCTTTCGAAGAGTCAGCCCCGCGCGCCACAGCAAGACCTTCATTGCTTTTCACTACCCGCGCATGATGCCCTGTTGCGATCAGGTCAAAGCCTAAGGCATTTGCCCTTCGCATTAGTTTGTCGAATTTAAGATGACGATTACATTCGATGCACGGATTTGGCGTTAAACCTTCTGCATGGGAACGGACGTAAGGACCAACAACATGATCTTCGAATTCATCACCAAAATTGAATACATGATGTTCGATCTCTAGGTTGTCAGCAACTCGTCGAGCATCGGTCACATCTGAAACGGAACAGCAACCTGTATCTGATGGCCCTCCCCAAAGCTTTAAGGTCACGCCAGTGACTTCATATCCTTCCTTTTGCAACAAGCCAGCAGCAACTGAGGAATCAACACCCCCAGACATTGCGACTAGTATCTTTCTCTTTGGTTTCATGATCCGGTCTTTCTTAAATCCTCTATAAATTTAGGGACGGCTTCCATCGCAATATTTATCTCTTCCCTTGTGGTTGCATGGCCAAGTGAAAGCCTCAATGACCCGCCAGCTAGATCTCGCGAATAGCCCATCGCCGCTAAAACATGGGAAGGGTCTTGGGCGCCACTAGAACAGGAAGAAGCAGCCGAAGCTAGTATATTTTCTTGCTCGAGCATAAAGAGCAACGCTTCGCTTTCTATCCCTGCAAAACAGAAATGACAAGATCCAACGATTTTATTTGAGCGATCCACCTTTCCATTTTCTAACTCCACACCTGTTTCATAGCTGTGAGGTATTTCTTGTAGCTTATCGGCAAGCGTATCTCGGAGTTTGGCTACTCTCTCTACCGTCTTTTCGCGTTCGGCTACAGTAACTGATGCGGCGGCTGCCATCGCTACAATCGCAGCAGTATTTTGTGTTCCACTTCTAATCCCTAGCTCTTGTCCGCCTCCGAGCTGCATTGGAGAAATTTCGATTCCTTCTCGAACCACCAGCGCCCCTACCCCCTTTGGGGCTCCGAACTTATGGCCGGCGATACTAATGAGATCTGCACATTTTGCTGATGATGCAACATCTAGCCATGGAAAAGCTTGTACGGCATCAGTATGGAGAAGCGCTTCTGGAGCCTGGCTTTTGATTATCTCTGCAATTTTTTCTAAGTCTTGAATTACGCCTGTTTCGCCATTTACCAGCCCAACCGAAACTAATCTCACATCTTCATCCATAAGACTAGAAAGATGACCTAGATCCAGTGAACCATCTTCGCTTACCCTAATAAGCTTCCCGCCCAGGCTCTGCACTGGTTCTAACACTGCATGATGTTCAGTTGCGGAAGCAATAATGGTCCCTCCGCGTGTGCCATGAACTCCGAAAATTGCAAGATTATCTGCTTCTGTCCCCCCGCCAGTAAAAATGATTTCTTTCGGGTCGCAACCTAAACCAAACGAAAGTACGTCACGCGCATCATCGATTAATCGCCTAGCCTTTCGTGCCATTTTATGAGCACCTGATGGGTTCCCGTAACAGTTCTCCAGAACGGAAATTAATGAGTCAATTGCTTCTTGACGTATAGGAGCAGAAGCTGCATTGTCGAGGTATATTATTTTCTCGTTCATACATTAAGAATACTCCGACAAGGCACTGATCGGAAACAACAATTAGGATGAAGCAATGCCTGAGATCTCTGTGGAAACGTTAATCGAAGCCCCGCTTGAAGATGTTTGGAATGCTGTTGTAGACATTAAGAGCCATGTGAACTGGATGGATGATGCAGTTTCAATACACTTCACAGGGACTCTCCAACAAGGAGTTGGTACGACCTTCGACTGCGAAACTCAAATCGGACCTATCAAATTAACTGACCGGATGGAAATCACTGAGTGGGTAGAGGGTAAGACGATAGGAGTATCCCACAAAGGGCTTGTGAGCGGGAAGGGACGATTTACCTTGCTTGAGCTGAACCCTCGGAGAACTACATTTACTTGGGAGGAGTCTTTGATCTTTCCATTTTGGATGGGAGGACCGTTTAGGAACCCTGTTGGAAAAAAGATCCTTGAACACGTATGGCAGAAGAACTTAGAGAACTTAAGGACCTTAATTGAAGACGGGTGCTCTTCGTCATAGAGAACGTGATCTTTTCAACTGCAGAAATTCCCATTGCGAGAAACTTATTGCCGTCGACGTTTTGCCAGAGTCCGGAAATGAAGAATCAGGCAAACGATCATTACTAGAATAAAAATCTGTGCCATAGGGTAACTCTACCAATAAAAGGTAGCGTCCTCATTTCGTGATCAGGAAATAACGAGAGTTCCTATATATGCTGCGCCAGCGAGAAGAATAATTACGGTTTCGGGAAAATATTTTGGAATCTTTGTTCTTTTAGGCAACTCAAATAATAACCACCCCATAGTTAAGCCAGAAACAAAGCCTCCGAGATGTCCGCCGACAGATATGGATGAGACCGTAAAGGTCAAAACAAAATTAAGCAGTAGTATCATCCCCAACCCACTTTTCCAAATGGAGTATCCGCTGGAGCGCTGCGCAATAGTTGCAAGGCCTAGTAGGCCAAATATTGCCCCGCTTGCTCCAACGGTAAGACTGTTCGGACTCCACAACATTGCTCCAAATGAGCCAGCGGCAACAGCGGCAAAGTAGAAAAGGGAGAAGCGAAACCGCCCTAATGCCCGTTCAAATGAAGGCCCGAGAAGCCATAGGGCGTACATGTTGAAACCTAGGTGCACGAAACCGTAGTGCAAAAACCCTGAAGTAATGACACGGTACCAATCGTCAAACCCCGAGAACAATCCACCACGAACGATCAATCCATCAGAAGTTATTTGCCCTTGAACCCCATCGCCCATACCGATACCAACTATGAAGAGGATCACGTTCGAGATTATTAGAACTTTCACCACTAGCGGGTCAAAATGAAATATGTTTTGTGAAGTTCTGGTGACTCTTCTGGAGCTTCCGACACACTCTGGACAATGAAAGCCGACGGATGCAGTGATCATGCAATCAGTGCAGATATTTCGGTCACATCGCTGACAACGGACACCACTTGGCCGATTAGCATGCCGATAGCAGGTTTGGTTGGTAGGCATCGAGCTCTCAGAGGTCATAGAACCCTAATGTTACGAACCTCGTTGGAGTTTGCGGCTCTTTCAGCTAACAAACTTCTTCAATTCTTTTAAAGTCGGAGATTGCTCCTAGAAATTGGATTTGTGAAATGCAAGCATGTCAGATCGGAAAGTCTCTTGTTGCTCTTTTGTACCGCCGATATGTGCTCCTCGCCTTCCATGCCCTGCCTCTACAGCTTTGAGGAAGTAGGTCCTATCAGTTTCTACTGATGAGACGGAGCCAGAGTAGGGGTCAATCATCGATCCATCAGGAGTTAAATAGATCGTGGGTGCGTTCGGGGAGACACTTGCGTCAGGCAATTCATGGAGAAATTCTTCTTTATCAAAGCTGTGCGATGCTCCGGCCATAATTCGTATTGATGCATCACCGCCACAAAGATTAATTGCCTGGATTTGTGATTGGACCTGCTGGACTGAAAGCCAATCATCGAGTTCACCGACAATCGCGCGGACTCTGGTGGATCCTACGTATGGGGTAATGAACTGGTGTCCACACCATGGATAAACCGCATAGATACTTTTAAACACACATTCCGGTCCTACGATGGGATCAGCAAACGCCCTTATTGCTGCAGTTAGAATTGCAGCACCTCCGCGACTATGCCCCTGTGCAGAGATTCGAGTTGGGTCAATTTGCGGGTGTTCTCGTATTGTATGTAAAGCAGCGAGGACATCAAAAGCGCTAGCTGCAAATGAATACTGGGTCTGATTCGCGACCGTAGATTGAACGCTTCTATTGGAAAACGGATCGACCACAAATACCGCTATTCTCTCGCTGAGAAGAGTTTCAGCATGCGTGAGGTGATTTTCGCTAACTCCGAGACTTCCCGGGACCATAATCACAGCTGGCGAAGGCTCTGAACTCTCAGGGAGAAAAAGCTTTCCGTTAATGCGGATTTTTTCACATTCTGACGGTGTCATAATGGCTTCTGTATAGTTCACTGGATTCGCAGTACCGAAATCTATACATTCACCACGAATCCCTGAAAGTTCAAAGTATTCCGAGTTGAAGTTTTCACTCATTCCCACATCAATATCCTAGCTAGAAGCCGGTCATCGTATATCGGTAAGGCACTTTTATCTTTGAGCCGTTACTATCGTTTAAGTGTTGAGAGTATTTATTTTTGGCCATCAAGGTGGATGGGATGAAATCCTTATGGTTGTTGCACCAATTGCCGTGATTTGGGTCTTGCTTGCGATAGCGAACAGGCGTGCAAAAATCCGTAACAAAAATATTGATGAAAACCTAACTTAAATCGATCGCTCTATGTTCGCCCCGAGGCTTTGAAGCTTTCCAACTAAATCTTCGTAGCCTCTATCTATGTGATGAGGGTCCCTGATTTCCGTTTCACCTTCGGCTTTTAATGCTGCTGTAACAAGAGCAGCTCCTGCCCTGATGTCGTGGGCGCGTACTGGGGCACCTGAAAGTTGGGCTACTCCCCTGATGACAGCGTGGTGACCCTCCGTGCGAATGTCAGCCCCCATCCTAATGAGTTCATCGACGTAGCGGAATCGGCCACTAAATAGATTTTCAGTTACTATACCTACGCCATCAGCTACTGACAGCATCGCTACTAGAAAGGGTTTGTAATCGGTTGCAAGGCCAGGGTATGGAAGTGTTGCAAGGTCAACAGATCGCAAGCCTTGGCCCGCCATGGCCCAAAGTCCGGAGGAGTCAGAAGAGATCCGCATGCCCATTTCACCAAGTTTTTGACACAGCATGTCCATGTGGTCTGCACGAGCGCCTAGAAGGTTTATTTCTCCCCCTGCTATTCCTAGAGCTGATAAATACGTCGCTGCTTCGATTCGGTCCGGAATTACTGTATGTTCAACAGCCACTAAATGGTCTACGCCTTCGATAGTGATTGTTGATGATCCAGCTCCAAGTACTTTTGCCCCCATCCGATTTAAGAATGCAGCGAGGTCAGCGATTTCGGGTTCTCGTGCAGCATTCTCAATGACCGTTTCCCCTTCAGCGCGGACTGCAGCCATCATAATATTTTCGGTCGCCCCCACACTCGGGAAATCCAAAACTACTCGAGACCCGATCAGCTTCTGAGCTTCTGCTTCTATGTATCCATGTTCTGAGGTAAAATGAACTCCAAGGGC
Organism: Acidimicrobiales bacterium; assembly: GCA_029244605.1. Classification (GTDB taxonomy): domain Bacteria; phylum Actinomycetota; class Acidimicrobiia; order Acidimicrobiales; family UBA8592; genus UBA8592. The sequence goes on from JAQWQL010000026.1 coordinate 16,793, forward strand.
TTCAAGACCTTTGAGGTGCATATCTATTGGGCGAGGCCCAAAGTCGTCTCCTCCGGGCAAAGCTACTCTTGCTTTGCCATAAGTAGATACGAGTGGCCCTAGAACAACTATTGATGCTCGCATTTTTTCTACTTGCTCGTAAGGAGCTTCGGGAGTGATATCTCCAGGGTTAGTTATTTCCAGTTGGTTGTTTCCGCCGTCAGAGACAGTTAGTCCCATACAGCGGAGAAGCTCTGCCATTGATTCCACATCGGCAATATTTGGGACATCTTTAAGGAGATACGTTCCTTCCGCGAGCGTACATGCTGCCATGAGCTTCAAGGCAGAATTCTTTGCTCCGTTGATTTTTACGTCTCCAGATAACGGGCCACTTGGCCTAACGAGGATGCGGTCCACATTTCAATTATGCTCGGAGGGAACGGATACTCCCTACTTTATGGCGATCTTTATTGGATTTTCGTCCTTAGATTAGTACTTATGCCCCATTTTCAACATTCTCGCTTCCTAGAAGAAGACGCTGTGAACCAGCTTCTAACTCCACGAAATGATGCACTCTTGAAGGAGCAGTCTGTCGATAGTTCTACTTTCTCCATACTGAAAGGCCCATTTACCTTTTATGAAAGAACTGTTGAAGTCACTCCCTCGTCTTCTGGGATTCACGTTACCGAGACTTTTACCTATCAAATTTCCGCTCCAATTTGGCGCATACTTTTAGGTCTTCCTATTCGTAGGTTTTTAAAAAGAACCGAATCTTCTAACGATAAATTATGGTGGGCGCCTCCAGAGATTTTCGATAGTGATACAACGAAAGCATTAAGTTTGCTCTGTATCGCAGCGGTAATTACTGGTTATTTGGGCGCACTACTTGGTCAAACTGCTACTTTCGCTACTGAAGAATTCGGAGCTAGCGATAGAGCACAGGGAGTTCTCCTCGCAGCTGTTCGTATTGGGACACTGATTACCGTCCTTATTGCTGGACTTGCAGATAGGTACGGGCGGAAAAGGTTGCTGATCTTTTCGCTTTGGTGCGGCTGTGCGATGACTCTGTTGAGTGCTGCTTCTCCAAATATGCTGACTCTGGGTATCTCGCAGGCAGTAGCAAGAGGCTTTGCTACTGCGATAAGTATTCTTGTAGGAATAATGGCAGCCGAAACTGCTCCTAAGGGTAGTCGGGCGTATATTGCTGGAATTTTGACTTTGACAGCTGGTCTAGGGGCTGGGATTCCTGTTTGGCTACTGTCTTTAGCTGATATTTATACAGGAGGATGGCGTTTACTTTTCCTGATCGCATTTGTGTTTTTTCCTGTCATCGCATGGCTTAGAACACAACTTAATGAAAGTGAACGCTTCTACACTCATCAAAAGGTTCGATACTCTGGAGAAGTTGTTGAGCTAGCTCCGGTTGCTTGGTCTCGATTTATTGCTTTAGCAACTGTTGCATTTCTAATCTTGATGTTTGCGACTCCTGCAAGCCAATTCAGGAATGAGTTCTTAAGGGATGAAAGAGGGTTCTCTGCTGCTCAAATAAGCTTGTTTATTTTAGCCTCGCATACCCCACAGATAATCGGCGTTGCAATAGCGGCCAAGATATCTGATTTAAGAGGTAGAAAGCCTGTAGCAGCATTTGCTGTTGGGGTAGGATCGATCTTTACAATTCTGGCTTATAGCATTTCAGGAATTGGGATGTGGTTCACTGCGATGATCGCTGGGATTGTTTCTGCAGGTGCCGGACCTTCATTGGGTGTTTATGGTGCCGAGATGTTCAGCACTGGTCGCCGGGGTCAAAGTAATGGGGCTATATCAATCTTTGCTGTTCTTGGTAGTGCCTGTGGCCTGCTTCTTATCGGTGACTTATCTGAACGATTTGGAAGTTTTGGAGAAGCATTTACTCTTTTATCGATATGCCCAATTCTTGTAGTTATATTAGTTCTAGTATTTTTCCCCGAATCGAGGAATAGGGAACTAGAAGATCTCAACCCTGAAGACCTGTCGTAGAGTATTTTTTAACGAAGAGCGGCAATCCACTCTCTAAGCGGATTGATAAGAGAGCTTAGGTCTTTTTTGGGGTCGTGCCCCTGCTGCTCTAACCAGACCGTAGTTACTTCTCCCTTAATTAATTGGACGTATTCGTTAAATAGGTCCGGGCTACCAAATGGGTCTTTATCCCCTGAGAGGAAAATGCAGGGTCGAGCAATTTCCTCAAAGTGTACAGTCCGAAGCTTTTCGGGTTTTCCAATAGGGTGAAGTGGGTAGCTCAATAGAACTAGGCCTCTTGATTTGAGGCCGTTAGCTACAGCCATAGAAGCAACACGGCCGCCCATTGAACGCCCTCCAAGAAGAAGGTGGCTAGGCGGAGCACCAAGAACATCAGACCAATTTTTCGTTGCTTCGATAACTTCGTCGATAAGTTTCAGGACGGGAGGAGGGGGTCGTCTTCGGCCCAGGTTTCTGTAGGAAAAGTTGACTGTATGTACAGGAATTTGAATTTCTTGTTCAATCTTTCGGAAGATGGGGTGATTCTTATCGCCGCCGGCGCCATGAAAGAGTAGTAATCCTTTGGGTTTAACCATTGTTACTCATTTGCTGTAAAGGTACTAGATTTTCGAAATACGGAAAGTGAAGAATAGCGGTCACCTTAGAAGAACCCTTCGAGCTTCAGTAAGGTCTGATATGCGCTGAGCTGCATCATAGTTTTTAGTGAGGTCACCAGTGTCAGGATGGGCGGTTCGTAGGAGCTCTCGGAATCGTTTTTTAATCTCGCTGCGACTTGGGGAGGGGCTAGTAATCCCTAGAACATGTAAAGCCCAAGTAGCAGTATCCTTATGGCCGATTCGAACTATATAGTTTTTATGCTGGCCCAATAAATATCGAAGAAAGTCTTCGCCCACTTCACCATTCCATTTAGCTGCTTTGAGAAGTAAATTCATTGTTGCCGGTCGGTCACTGTAAGAGAACTCTCCTACGACATAGGCTGCTGCGAGCACATTTTGTTCTGGGGCTGCATCGGCATCATCGAAAGAGATTCTTAATTTGCCGTTCAGAGAAGAGAGCCGGTGGCGAGTACGAGCTAAACCGACTTTATCTTTTTGGAGGCGGTGCCGAAGACGAGGCTGGCCTACCCTCTCCCCTCTTTGCACCTTTTTAAGAATGCCAAGATACTCATCATGAAATTCAAAATCGACTTGCTTGAGGTATCGAGCGACAACTGCTGCTAGCAACAGAGAACCATTACCTGGAGAGGGGTGGATGGGAAGGTATGAGCGCCCGAGAGTTAAACGTCGAGTCGGAGCAATTTTTCTTGAGTGGTAGAACTCCAATTCAGCTAGTAGCACCAGATATACAATACAGGGTCTACCTTTAAAGCGAAATGGTAGATGCATCAAAAGAATTATTTGTTATTTGCCTGCATGAGAGTTCTAGAAAATGTACGTTTTAGATTAGTGTAAGAGCGAACAACATTTTCTTTTGGAGTTGCTATGTCTTCTGTTGAATCCCCTGACCGAAATCTCGCTATGGAACTTGTCCGTGTGACGGAAGCGGCTGCTATGGCAGCTGCCAGATGGATGGGACGTGGAGATAAGGAAGGGGCAGATGGAGCTGCAGTTGATGCAATGCGTGTTGTTCTTGGGAGTGTTCAGATGGACGGGCTAGTAATTATTGGGGAGGGAGAGAAAGACGAAGCCCCCATGCTTTACAATGGTGAGCATGTTGGTGATGGTTCATTGCCAAAATGTGATGTGGCAGTAGATCCTATTGATGGCACTACTCTGACTTCTCTAGGAAGAGGCAATGCCATTGCGGTAATTGCAGTTAGTGAACATGGGACGATGTTTGATCCGGGTCCGTGTGTCTATATGGAAAAGATCGCTGTTGGTCCAGCTGCGAAAGGGAGAATCGATATTAACGCCAGCCCTACTGATAATCTCTTAGCTGTTTCTGAAGCAAAAGGGGAGCCGGTCAGAGACCTTACAGCTGTTGTTTTGGACCGTCCAAGGCATGATGACCTGATCAACGAACTCCGGGAGGCAGGGGCTCGTATCAGACTTATTCCTGATGGCGATGTAGCCGGAGCTATCTCTACCGCTTGGCCGAACTCAGGAGCAGATATTCTCTTTGGGATCGGGGGAACACCTGAGGGAGTGATTTCCGCTGCAGCCTTAAAATCTATGGGTGGGGATCTTCAGGGAAAATTATGGCCGCGAAATGATACTGAAAAGCAAGAGGCCTTAGAAGCAGGCTATGACCTCTCTAGGCCATTGTTTATTGATGACCTCGTAAGCGGCGATAACTGCTTTTTTGCAGCGACAGGGATAACAGATGGAGATCTGCTTCACGGTGTACGCTACGAGTCGAATATGACCCATACCCAGTCTTTAGTGATGCGATCTAAGTCCGGAACAGTTCGTTTGATCAATGCTCAACATGCCCAAGATAAGCTTGACGCTATAAGCGACATTAACTACAAGTAAGAATTTCAACCTTAACCGATGGAGGAGAAATGCCTGAACTATCTGGAAAGCATGCACTAGTCACCGGTGGTGGAACAGGTATAGGCCTAGGGATAGCGCGGCAATTGTTGAAAGCAGGCGCCAATGTGACAATTTCGGGCAGAAGAGAAGAAGTATTGGTTCATGCGAAAGCCCAGTTTGAGAATGATGGCGTTGACCCAAAGTCAATTAATGTTTCGGTTTGTGATGTTACCTTGCCAGGCCAGGTCCGGGCATCTGTCCAAGATGCTTCTAATGAGAACGGGGCGCTAGATATCTCAGTAGCAAATGCTGGGATAGGGGCTGGAGGCGCCTTTCTCGCAATGGAAGCTGAAACGCTTAAATCGGTTCTTGAAGTCAATGTCGTAGGAGCATTCAACACAATTCAAATCTCAGCTGAACACATGCGAGATTCCGGCGGGTCGATAGTTGCTATCTCTTCAATCGCTGGAGCGTTAGGGGGCCGCTTTCGAGCCGCTTACTCTGCCAGCAAAGCAGGCCTTGACATGCTGGTAAAAAGTGCAGCAGATGAGCTAGGAGGGTTCGGAATTCGGATTAATTCCATACGGCCGGGCATTGTACGCTCAGAGGCGACGGCTGCGATGTTCGAGCACATGCCTCACATGATCGAAGATTATCGAAGGAATATGGCGCTGGGAAGAGTTGGAGAACCAGAAGAGGTAGGAGATGCTGTCGTTTGGCTTGCGAGTGATGCAAGCTCTTGGGTTACAGGGCAAAATATTGCTGTCGATGGAGGCCATACCCTGCGGAGGGCTCCAGATTTTGAGCCAGCGATTAGAGCTAGGCTAGGTGATGAGGCTTACTCGGAAATAGTGAAGCCAGGGTTCGGGCCTAACGATTAGTGTGCTTTTAGCGCTGCTTTTGGCGCTAATTTGCTTCACTCGCTAATAAACGCACTTCAGCTCGTTTCATGGCATCAGCGGCTTCTTCATTCTCGCTATCCCCAGCAAGGGTTTCCCGTGCTCGGTCCAAGGCATTTCTGGCACGGTCAGCGTCAATGTTCTCAGCAAGTTCTGCTACATCAGAAAGTAGTGCAACGTGGTTGTCCGATACTTCGACGAAACCACTATGGACAGCGATATGTTGCACCCCGCCGCCACTTAACGCTATTCGGACCACTGATGGCACTAAATTCCCCACAAAGGGGACATGGTCGGGTTGAAATCCGATCTCGCCATCAGTTGTTCTAGCGATAACCAGTTCAGCCTCTCCTTCATAGACAATACGCTCTGGAGATACTAGTTCAACGCGTAAGGGCATCTACTCTCCTCATCTGGACAATACTTAGTTGCATCACGAACTGGCCTCTAGTTCAGCGGCTTTGCGTTCAACTTCTTCGGCACCGCCCACCATATAAAAGGCTTGTTCTGGGAGGTGATCAAGGTCTCCTTCAACGATCGCCTCAAACGATGAAATCGTATCTTCGATACCTGTGAATACTCCAGCTTGGCCAGTGAAGATCTCTGCCACAAACATGGGTTGAGACAAGAATCTTTCAACTTTTCGTGCTCTATCAACAGTTACTCGGTCTTCTTCTGATAATTCATCAAGCCCGAGAATAGCGATGATATCTTGGAGTTCTTTATAGCGTTGAAGGATTTCCTGCACTCGTCTAGCCACTGCATAGTGACGGTCACCAACAACTTCTGGGGTGAGGATAGTTGAAGTAGAAGCTAGTGGGTCAACCGCGGGATAGATCCCAAGCGATGCAATGTCCCTGCTTAGCTCTGTAGTGCCGTCGAAGTGAGTAAAGGACGTGAATGGCGCTGGATCTGTGTAGTCGTCAGCTGGAACATAAACAGCTTGTAGCGAAGTAATGGATTTACCTCTAGTTGAAGTAATCCGTTCTTGAAGTTCGCCCATTTCATCTGCGAGGGTAGGTTGGTACCCAACAGCTGAAGGCATCCTTCCCAGCAAAGTAGATACTTCTGATCCAGCTTGCACAAAGCGGAAAATGTTATCTATGAATAAAAGTACATCTTGATTCTGAACATCTCGAAAATATTCAG
>JAQWQL010000031.1 GCA_029244605.1 Acidimicrobiales bacterium
CCTAGAGTCTCATTTGACCCAATAGGCACCTCACTCGAATGGTAAACCCCTCCTGTGTCAAGAGTTTCCTCAAGCTCCATGATGCAAACTCCAGTTTTTGTATCCCCCGCTAAGATCGCCCTCTCCAGAGGGGCCGCCCCCCTCCATCGTGGCAATAAAGAAAAATGAATGTTTATCATCTGGAGGTGATCTAGTAACCGTTTTGGTATTAACTTTCCAAAAGCAACCACTACACCTAGATCAGCATCAATTGATTCCAAATCGTCAATATCAGATGAGACATTTAAGCCCAATCGTTCTGCTTCTTGTTTCACCGGACTAGGCGAGATAGAAGATCCCCTACCTCTTTTTTTGTCTTCGCCGGTAATAACGAGCGGGACTTCATAACCTGCCTCCAATATTTGTGACAATGGAGGAACCGCTATTTTCGGGGTTCCGATATAAGTAATCCGATGAATTCTCCTAGCGGGGGTGCTCACGGAAATTGCACTCTCCCAGGCCCAGAAGAGTCGTTATTTCCTTGGCCCATGATCATCTCTCGGAGGATTTTTTTCGCTTTTTTCTTCTCATCGTCATCAAGATAATCAAGTAAAAGCTTCCCATCGAGATGGTCTATTTCATGTTGATACAACCTGGATTCAAGCTCATCAGCCTCAATCGATATTTCTTCCCCATCTAAGCCGTAACCGACAATATGTATTTGCTTAGGCCGGACAATATTCCATGATAATCCAGGAACGCTAAGGCAACCTTCGTCATATTCCCATTCTCCGTGACTTTCCACTATCTCCGGATTGATCAACACCTTGGGGCCATCACCGTAGTCGTAGACAAAGAACCTTTGACTTACCCCAACTTGTGGAGCGGCCAAGCCAATACCTGGAGCTTGATACATCGCTTCAAACATTCGTCCACATAACGATGCTAACGCCCCATCGATATCTTGGACATCTTCGGAAACCCGCTTTAAAACTGGGTCCCCGAATACTCGAATTGATAAAGATTCCATTCTCTTAGGATATAGCAGCACACGGGGGTTGGAAGCATGTAGCGTTTCTTACATGGATTCCCAGTCACACTATTTCGATGAAGACCCGAAAAGTCTCTCTGAAAGGTTAACAGTTGATCTAGTACTTCCAGACCTCACAACGACCTTAGTGACTGACAAGGGTATATTCTCTCCGAAAAGAATTGACCCTGGTACGAAATACCTACTCCAATACGCTCCATCCCCAGATATCCCCGTGAAGAACGCCCTTGACCTTGGTTGCGGGTACGGACCAATAGCCCGGACACTCGCTCACCGATTTCCAGAATCCCAAATATGGGCAACTGACATCAATTCACGTGCCCGGTTATTAACACAAGAAAATACTGGCCATCTTGGAGTAAACGTTGAACATCCAAACAGGATTGAGGAAAGCATTCGTTTTGACCTAATTTGGTCAAACCCCCCAATTCGCATTGGAAAGTCAAGACTTTACAGCATGTTAAATATATGGCTCCAAAGATTATCTAAAAATGGGGAAGCTATTCTGGTTATTCAGAAACACTTGGGGGCCGAAAGCCTTCACAAATGGTTAGAAAAAGAGAATTATCAAGTGGAGAGACTTTCTAGTAAATCTGGTTACCGCCTATTGAAAGCTAAATTAGCATGAACGAAAATCTTTCTGGGACCGAGTTAAAAAGACTCCATCGACAATGGCGAAAGAAACCGCGAGGAAAGTTAGCCATCATTGTCGACGGAGTTCAAGGCCCATACAACATTGGCTCTATACTTCGCACAGCGGCCGCTGAACGCGTTGACTATATCTGGTTTGCAGCGAATGCAACCACACCTGAAAATTCAAAAGTAGGAAAAACTGCATTGGGGTCAGACCGATACCTGGAGTGGAAAGCAATAGAATCTACCACTGAAGCTATCAGTGAAGCAGGCGCTCTAGGGTATAAAATTATCGCCCTTGAACTCGCAACTGACTCTCTTCCAATTTTTGATATAGACCTCAGCGGAGACATATGCTTTGTTATTGGTCACGAAGATCGGGGAATTGGGTCAAAGGCTCTCACTCAATGCGACTTGTCTTCATATATTCCTCAGTTAGGCAAAATCGGCTCATTAAATGTTGCCGTGGCTGCTTCAATCGCAATCTATGAAATCCGCCGGCAATCCTGGATGAGGGACTGACACCAGCTAGTCAGAATCTAACAGGGTCTATCGCAATTCGTAAACGCTCTTTGGGGCGACGAACCTTTGAAAGGGCTTCTGAAAGTTCCTCTATCCTAGGTGATTTGACAAGCCAAACGTCTTGATTTGGCCCGAGGATTTCTAAGCTCTTCTGAGATCGTAAATCCTCTACAAATTGATGAGAGCCAGGGCCGGAAAGAACAGCTATGTGGCCGAAAGGCGGATACTTAATTATTTCTCGTCTCCTACTCTCCTTATCGCACCAAACTTCCAAGTCGCCCTCAGATATTAATTTGAATAGGTCATTGTTCGGCTGTCTGGATTGGACGATAACACTTCCAGAGTGGTCAGTACGATGGTGAACCAGACGAATTGCCTTCACTAGTTTTGCTAGTGCCTGCTCCTCGCAGCGGTATCTTTTGGCAAGTAACTCTTGATCGAAATCGGCAAAAACAATTAGGTCTGCCCAGTCGATTCGATGCAATACAGCTTCTGTACCTAGGTATATTCTTGACTTTCGGAAATCGACTGTACTTGTCTCTTTCGTAACCTGAGTTACAGGCTCGTTCATGAGCGCCTCTAACTCTTCGCTGGCACGCGTCACTCCTAACCGTAGATTTTTCATACTCGTTGACAGGCACGCTGAACATAGAACTGGTCGCGAATGGCCAAATCGAGAACATTCAAGTACTCCCTCGACCAGTTGTTGCATTGCGCTTCCGCACTCTGTGCAAGTCACCAATTCGCCGCATTGCCTACAAGCAAGGAGACGGGCTCGCCCCGTTCTATTAAGAACTACAAGGGATCGTTTCGCTGATTTTAACGCTTGCAAAGTTGATCTTGGCCACAAACCTCCCATGGCTGAACTATCTTCGCGAGGATCAATGATTCGTATACTTGACCACGCTTTTTTCTCTTGGGTTCTCTCTGTAGGCAGCACTGCGATTTGATGTCGAACTTCTGGTGTCGGGATAGGCGAAGTAAAGACGCATGGAATGCTTTTTCGTCTTGCGCGCTCCAATAATACGTCTCGAGCATGCCAGGTAGGTGAGCTTTCCTCCTGAAATGATTCATCGTGCTCATCGATCATCAAAATAGCAGCGAGATCTTTTATAGAGGCAAAAGCAGCTGACCGGTTTCCAACTACTGTCCCGCCCGACAAGCCCACAGACCAATCTTTGTTATATTCGCCAGCGTTAATCCCTAAACGTTTTAGCCGGCTAGTAACTATCTCTACTTCTGAAGACGTTGGAAGCAGTATAAGGGCATTGCCCATTGATACTGCTGCACGAATATAAGGCCATCGATCTCCTGTCGGAGGGACACGAACAATCGCTGGATTCGTGCTAAAAGCACGAGCAATGGTCTCATCTGCTGGCATTGTAACTTCGCTTGAAGGTCGACTAGGACGAATAGTCTTAACCATTCTCGGTGGGCTTGCTGTTTTCATCAATCGAGATATCGGTCCGTGCCATCGATTGACTGCCCACCGGATCAAGCTAACAACTTCCTCAGAAGGGCCTTCGCTACTCAACTTCTTTAATGGCTGCAACCGGACGTTGGATTCACTCTGTGGGTTTATTTCGCTTACCCACCCCCTTATAGATCGATGGCGAAACTGCACTCTTACTAAAGAACCGACTCTGAGCCGTAGTGCAAGCCCAGACTCTATCCACTCATCGGGAACCATGTAATCGAATTCTTTAGAAACTGCTGGGACATCAGGAATAACTCGAACAGTTTTGGGGATACTTGTCTTTTTACCTTCCATAGAAATCCACTTGCTTAGGCAATAGCGGGAATGCAGGAAATCGAATTGGCCTATAGTCCTAGAGCATTCTGGATGTCTTGCACCTTATCAAGGCGTTCCCAGGTAAATCGCTCATCATCGCGCCCGAAATGGCCATATGCTGCAGTTGCAGCGTAAATGGGTCTGCAGAGATCTAAATCGTGGATAATAGCTGCCGGGCGAAGGTCAAAAATCTCTTCCACTGCTTTTTCGATAGCATGTGGGTCTACCGTTTCTGTCCCAAATGTTTCCACCAAGATTGACATGGGCCGCGCTACTCCAATGGCATATGCGACTTGAAGCTCGCACCGCTCTGCAGCACCAGAAGCAACTATATTTTTCGCTACCCACCGGGTTGCGTAAGCTGCGCTGCGATCTACTTTAGAGGGGTCTTTCCCTGAGAATGCCCCTCCACCATGCCTTGCCATACCCCCGTATGTATCAACGATTATCTTCCTACCTGTAAGGCCCACATCTGCGACCGGTCCTCCTCGGACAAATCGCCCTGTTGGGTTAACGAATGTGTTGTAGTCATCATCCTTAAATTGGTCAGGGATAACTGGCCGAATGACATGCTCTAGAAGATCCGGCTCAATTTGATGTGTGGTGTCAATTCCCTCATTGTGCTGCGTGGAAACTAGCACATTCTCCAAGCGAATTGGTCTGCCATCTTTGTATTCAATAGTGACTTGTGTTTTTCCATCCGGCCGGAGATATGGAATCACCCCACTCCGTCGGATTTCTGTAAGACGGCGGGCCATTCTATGCGCAAGGTCTATTGGCATGGGCATATACATATCTGTCTCATTCGTGGCGTAGCCGAACATGAGTCCTTGATCTCCAGCTCCGGTTGCGTCCCACTCATCTGTTGATTGACCAGAGCGTGCTTCCTGCGATGATCCAACACCTTGAGATATATCACTGGATTGCTCATCAATCGCAACCATCACACCACATGTCGACCCATCAAAGCCTAATGCAGGGTTGTCATACCCAATTCGGCAAATCGTTTCACGGACAATTCCCGGGATATCAACATATGCATCTTCAGTGGAGATTTCTCCAGTAACTATTGCGATACCGGTTGTAACTAGAGTTTCACATGCAACACGTGATTTCGGGTCTGAAGCCAGCAATGCGTCAAGAATCGAGTCAGATATTTGGTCCGCCATTTTGTCAGGGTGCCCTTCCGTAACGGATTCGGAAGTGAAGGTAAACGACGAGGTCATGACTTGTGACCAAAATTCAAAGTAGTAAGCATGGGTATCAACTTTTCTTTTTCCTCAGATTAAGAACTGCATCAAGAATCTTATCTGCTACGACTCGCTTACTGGAAAGAGGGACAGCTTTTTTTTGAGTAGGCGATAATAGAAGAACTTCATTTGTATCGTAAGCAAATCCAACATCAGGAGCTGAAACATCATTTGCCACAATGAGGTCTAGATTCTTTTTATGAAGTTTTTCCATCGCGTTTTTTTCTAGTTCCTCAGTCTCTGCAGCGAATCCGACAATAGTCTGATGGGGCGATTTCCCCTCGCCAAGGTCAATAAGAAAATCATGAGTTGGTTCTAGATCCAGATTTGTCATTTTCGAGGATTTCTTTAATTTTCTACTCTCAGGCTTTGATGGTTGGAAGTCAGCTACAGCGGCAGCCATGATAATAACGTCATAATTATCTGCACATGCCATAACTACCGATCGGAGATCGCTTGCTGTTTCCGCACAAAGAACGTCAACCCCGACAGGTGCTTCTTGTTCGACGGTAGTCACCAAAGTAACAGTGGCACCTCTGGCTATTGCTGCTTCAGCGAGAGCATACCCTTGCTTTCCAGACGATCTATTCGTTATAAAACGAACTGGATCAATCGGTTCTCTTGTGCCACCCGCGGTGACGAGGATTTTTAGCTCTTGTAGGTCACTCTCAGTTAAAGTCTGCTCAACCGAAGAAACAATAGCGTTAATGCCAGCTAAACGGCCTTTCCCTATATCTCCGCCAGCTAGCACTCCATCTTCAGGCGCAACGACTATGACCCCTCGATTCTGCAGGGTGCGGATATTCTCTTGCACAGCAGGATGTTCCCACATTTCTGTGTGCATTGCAGGACACAAAATAACCGGTGCCCTAGATGCGAGAAGGGTCGCAGTTAGTAAGTCATTAGAGATTCCTGCAGCATAGGTACCAATAAGTCTTGCTGTCGCTGGTGCGACCAAAATAAGATCTGCTTCCTGCCCAAGGGTTGTGTGCGGTATGGGGTCTTCTTCATCCCAAAGAGAGGATTTAACGGGTTCGCTAGCTAACGCACTAAGGGTTACCTCACCGACAAATCTCTTTGCACCTGCAGTCATTATAGGAACTACATTGGCACCGTTCTCAATAAGCCGTCTGCAGATTTCTACGGCCTTATATGCTGCGATTCCTCCGGTTACTCCTAAAACGACTTTTTTGCCAGAAATCATATGCGTCCTTCTGGTTTATTTATCCTCAGGTGAATCGACGTCTTCTTCCACGTGGTCTGCAGCGAATATCTCTTCTCTCGCTTCTCCAGCTACAACTTTGCCAGCGATTATTTCTTCAAAAGCTATAGTAAGAGGCTTACTTGAAACCGACGCGACTTGAGGTGGAACAGATGCCCCTTGGCCTTCTCCTAGCTGATACATGTATGCATTGATCTGTCGCGCCCTCTTTGCTCCAAGAGTAACGAGCCGGAATTTAGAACCTTCCTTACCTTCTTCTGCAGCACGCTCAAGAAGGCCTTCTATCTCCGGTGAAATCATTGATTTGCTTTCGATAGCCATTTTCTCTCCATATTGATTTCGATTCATTTACGGGTTTCAGTCTACCTCGACTTTTATCGCCTTTGGGCAGTTGTAGCAACCTTTCCTATTAGCCCCCTACCTGCCCAGTCCTGTAAGTCGACATTACTGTAGTGATCTCTGAAACTGCCCTATTCAGATCGTCATTTACTACTAAAATAGCTCCCAATTCTTTTGCATCTTTCCGCTCTCGTTCCCCTTCACGGATACGGCGCCGAACCTCTTCTTCGCTATCCCCCCTACCGCGGAGGCGTTTTTCTTGGTCTTCAATCGTTGGTGTATCGACAAATATCATCAGGCAATCAAGACCTTGCTCAGTAACTAACTTCGCTCCCTGCACGTCAATTTCAAGAAGAACATCGGAACCTTCAGGAGGGTTCGGCCATGGCGTACCATAAAAGTTTTCATGGAACTCAGCCCACTCAAGAAAAGCCCCTTCTTTAATAGCTTCTTCGAACTCACTATGGGTTACAAAAACATAGGAGTCATCATTCTCTCCTGCTCTTCGGGGGCGAGTCGTCCAACTTTTTGAAAGCCAAAGATTATCATCCTCGTCGACCAATAATTTAGCGATTGTTCCTTTGCCGACCCCTCCAGGGCCGGAAACAACAATCAACATATGAAGTTCAGTCGAACTCAGCGAGAAGAGCCGCTCGTTGTT
>JAQWQL010000041.1 GCA_029244605.1 Acidimicrobiales bacterium
CTTTAAGTTTTTTAAAAGTAAAGTAATCTCCAGGATTAGGAATATCCTCAACTCGTCCAGCAATGACCCAAGAATCACTAAAAACATATTCCATTTCCAAGGAATAGAATTCATCAGAAGTGTAGCGTTCCTTCGGAATGTCATGAAATTTCGGGAAACCTTCCGGAGGGGCGGTTCGAGCGGCCTCGTAGTGTATCTTTTCCTTTATGTCATCTATTGTTCGCTTGTCCATGAGTCTCCTTTAGGCAGTAGAACCACCATCGACGACTAGTATGTGCCCTGTAATAAAATCCGCTAATTCAGAAGTCAGAAATAAACAAGCCCTTGCAATGTAGTCAGCTTCTCCTGGAAGCCGCAGGGGATTTGCTGTAATTGCAGCGAATACGTCTATGCCACCTTCCTTCAGCGCCTCCTTTTGTTGAACAAGGCCTTCGGTTTCGATAATTCCGGGAGCAATAGCGTTAACTCGAATTCCTTTAGGCCCGAGCTCATTGGCGAAAGCTTGAGTTAATCCAATGATCGCTGCTTTGGATGCGCTGTAGGCGCTGATACTTGCTCCGCCGCGTATTGCAGCGATCGAGGAAATATTAATAATCGATCCACCGCTGCTCATACAATTTGCTGCTTCTCGGGCTGCACTAAATTGAGCACGAACATTGATATCAAGCATCTTCGATACAAATTCATCACTCACCTCAGCTATTCGCCCAGTAGGAGGATAAATCCCAGCGTTATTTACAAGAATATCTAAGTTCGATTCATCGGATGCTAGTCGGACTGCGGCTTCTAACTGCTCTGGAATGGTGATATCACATAGAGCGAATGTAGCTGAAAGTTCATTGGCTACTTCGCTCATATCGGGGTCGATGTCTGCAATGGTTACACTGGCTCCTGCTTCTACGAGGCGCTTGGAGATAGCAGCTCCTATACCTTTACCTCCGCCTGTGACCAGAGCACGTTTACCAGCAAGGTCTATCATTTCACTTATTGATGGGAAAGTAGTCATCCTCCGATCATAATTCCTGTTTTATCGATCTCCAATTTACAGTTGGCTCGCTCTTCGTGTAAGTCAAATAAGGGCTTTCTGCCAACTGCACTGTGTTCGACGATATCGTTTTATCGGGGAGAGAAAGGAACGAGTGGGTAAAGATTCAAAGAGTTCTGTAAGGACTGGGCCTGCTAAATATTTTTACCTTTTTTTTGGCTTCCTCTTTACTGCAGTTGGGTTAGTGGGAATTGCCGTGCCCGGACTCCCAACGACAGTTTTCATGATCTTAGCTACCTCTTGTTTTGCTAAATCGAGTCCTAGATTTGAGCGTTGGATTCTAGAGCTTCCTCTTGTCGGAGCCATGGTGCAAGACTACCGGTCTGGTTTAGGGATGCCGAGACGAGCTAAAGCAATAGCGATTTTCATGATGGCATTAGCTGTGGCATTGAGTATTTCTTTTGCAATAACTCGATTGAGCATTCAATTACTTGTAGGGGCAGTAGGGGCAGTAGGGGTTTGGTATGTAGGAGTTAGAGTCCCTACTCGTGAAAAAATTCTATTGGAGAGGGACGCGCAAGAACATTAGCGTTTTGATAATTTTTAAAATCTAAGTCCAGCTTGGCTGAACAGTCCAGCTAGGAGCTCGACTGAACGTTTGTAATTTCCGATTTTTCTTTGTCTCGGTTCGGCAACGAAATGAGTGACTCCGACCTCGATGTATGCATTAATTTCAGATAGGATCCGATCCGGATCATCCTCCAAAGGGTCCCAATTGGTTCTCATTGAGATCACAAAATCGTTTCCGTGCCCGTAGGTTTTTAATTTCTCTATCGCTTCTGCTGAGTCCTCTATAGAAAGGAAACCGCCATGCCAACCGTCTCCGACCCTGCATGCTCTTTTGAGTGCAATATCTGCATGTCCACCTATCCAAATAGGTATTTTTTCTTCAGGCTGGGGTTTTGCCCGGATGTCTTCGAATTCCGCTCCATGAACGGGGAATGAGGCGGTAATGTGATCGTCGGTCCAAAGCATCTGGATGATATCAAGTGCTTCATCAGTTCTCGGGCCTCTTTCCTCGAAAGGTATTCCAAGGGCATCAAATTCTTCTTTAAGCCATCCAGCTGCAGTTCCAAATATCACTCTCCCTCCACTAAGTTTGTCAATCGAAGCTAGCGATTTTGCTACAACGACCGGATTTCTCATCGGAAGGACCAGAACGGTCGTACCAATTCCTATCCTCGTCGTTTTTGCAGCAACCCAAGCCATTACTGCTAGTGGTTCGTAAATATATACAGAGGGGGGATATTTCGCATTAGATGGGATAACGAGGTGGTCACTCACCCAGACATCTGAAAACCCTAAACTCTCAGCTAGTTCAGCAACCTGCGTTAAGGATTTTGCCGAAGCAGCTGGCCCAGCTTGCGGTAGGTGAATTCCAGCAGTGACTTGTGTCTTATCCATAATCTCAAAATAGCTAGAACTTTGAGAATCGCATAAAAATGCTGGAGTTTATTTTTGTCTGGGGTAGTACCACTGTGAAAGTCGCAAAGCGATAGATTGTAGATTGGAGGGGAAAGAATGAGTCTCGACAGGGCTACTGAAGCCATCAACAGCGCTAGAGAAACTGTGAATGCCGGATTGTCTTACATCCGATTGATAGACAATTCTGAGGGTCAACAAGTATTTCTTTATGACTTGGCGCATGCGTACTCAGCGTTGGCTATTTCTGAAAGCTTTCTTTCTTTTGCGAGCAAAGGTGACGAAGAAAAAGAAATCGTTGAGTTGTTTGTTGCTGATTCCCTTCGTTCAGTAGCTGATATGTGCTTCGGCCGTGAAGAAATTTGGGGGATTCCAAGATCTTTACTTAAGGATTTGAACAATTACGTATCTACTTATGGAACGCCGAAGAAATACTCTCAGATTTCTTCTTATAGACCTAAACCACATCTCAGCGATGAACTACAACTTGTAGCAGAAACGTTTAAACGTTTTGGTGAAGACCACATAGAGAAACACGCTGAAAAAGTCCATCGTGAAGATCTCGATATCCCAGAGGAAATAATCGATGGCTTAGCTCAACTTGGTTGTTTCGGCTTGTCAATACCTGAAGGGTATGGAGGTTCAGCCTCTGGTTCCATAAATGATATTTATGGAATGGTTATAGCCACAGAGGAACTTTCTCGAGCTTCACTAAGTATTGGTGGATCGTTAATCACGCGGCCTGAAATTCTAGCTAGAGCTATTGAGCGTGGAGGTACCGAAAATCAAAAAAAATTACTACTCCCAAAAATTGCCTCAGGCGAGTTCATGTCTGCAGTGGCTGTAACAGAACCGGACCATGGGAGCGATGTTGCATCGATAATGCTGTCTGCCCGACCAACAGAAGATGGGTCATGGAAACTTAATGGTGTTAAAACTTGGTGCACCTTTGCTGGTAGGGCGGATCTTCTGATGGTCCTTGCACGAACAAATCCAGACCTTTCACAAGCGCATCGCGGTTTGAGTGTTTTCGTAGTTGAGAAACAACGAGCCTCTGGCCATAGTTTTGATTTCCAGCAAGAATCTGGTGGGAAAATGCAGGGTGCAGCAATTCCTACGTTGGGTTATAGAGGTATGCATAGCTATGAAGTTTCATTCCAAGACTGGGTTGTCCCGGCAGAATCACTTATAGGCGAATCTGAAGGCGAAGGGCAAGGGTTCTATCTTCAAATGGCGGGGTTCGAGAATGGGAGGCTTCAAACTGCAGCTCGAGCCATTGGTGTAATGCAAAGAGCGTATGACGAAGCAATTAATTACAGTGCTGAACGCAGTGTTTTTGGTAACTCTCTAAATTCTTATGAGCTGACTCAAGTAAAAATTGGCAGAATGGCAGCGATAATTCAAGCATGTAGGCAATACACGTACGCTGTTGCTGAAATGATGGCATCAGGTCAGGGCGGTCTCGAAGCAGCGATGATAAAGGCATACTCTTGTAAGGCTGCAGAGTGGGTTACGCGAGAGTCTATGCAAATTCATGGTGGTTTTGGGTATGCGGAAGAGTACGTAGTTAGTCGACTCTTCGTGGATGCGAGAGTTCTGTCGATCTTTGAGGGCGCAGATGAAACATTGTGTCTAAAACTGATCGGTAGGAGGCTACTCGCAGGCTAGTTTCCTTGACTAGCCGCCTAAACCTTTCCTCATTGGAGGGAGGTCATCAAAGTCTGGGTCTTCTTTGTTCGCTTGAGCTTCGAAAGCTGCCGCCATATCTTTTGGCTGGAACATTCCTGCTTGCCACGTTGCAATGAAATTGAGGCTATCAGCAACTGAGTGATCTCTTGCGTAGTTAACGCTTTCTTTCGTCCCCCATATTGCTAGTGGAGATTTCGTTGCGATTTCGTTAGCGATATCCAGAACTCCTTCGATCAATTCATCATGGGACTCAAATATTTCGTTTATTAAACCAACTTCGTATGCTCTCTGAGCTGACATGCGACGTCCTGTGTACGCCAATTCACGAACTATTCCCTCTGGAACTAACTTTGGAAGACGTTGAAGTGTCCCCACATCAGCCGTCATCCCAATATTTATCTCCTGGATACAGAACCATGCATCAGCGGTTGCATATCGCATATCGGCTGCGGTAACCATATCCACAGCTCCACCGACACACCCTCCCTGGATAGCGGTAAGTACTGGCATGCGGGAGTGTTCAAGGCAGTTGAAACTCTCTTGAAGGTGAAGGGCGCCACTTCGGGTAATCGCATTTTGACGTCCCTTCTCTGTTTTACCTTCTCCTGAAAGGCCACCACCCGTAAAGACTGCAAGATCCATTCCGGCGCAAAAGTGGCGTCCAGTAGAAGAAATGACAATCGCCCTAGCTTTTCCTTCATCGCTTATGCCATTGATAATTTCAGGAAGTTCACGCCAAAATGAAGGGATCATGGTATTTAGACTCTCGCCTCGAGACATTTGGACGTGGGCGATTTTTCCAACGGTTGTTACTTCAAAGCATTCATAGGTCATGTTTAACGATCGCAGGTTCTTCAGGAATCTGCCACCTTTACATAAATTTTTTCTTAAACGTTCCTTCTTCTGCCGGTTCCCTTTATTAATGCTGTAAGTTAGATTTATGATTGAAACATCAAAGACTTTTTGTCGTATTTGCCATGCTGCTTGTCCAATGGAAATTGATATAGAGGACAAAAAAAGAGTTGTAGCTGTTCGAGGAGATAAGAGCGACCCTCTTTTTGGGGGCTACACCTGTATCAAAGGCCGGCAATTAGCAGATCAGTATCACAGTTCAAGTCGGCTTCGTTCTCCATTGAAGAAAAATCCTGATGGGATCTTTGAAATAGTTAGTTCCTCAGATGCCTTAGACGAAGTAGCGGAGAGAGTCGATCAGATTGTTTCAAAGCATGGGCCAAGATCAGTGGCAACGTATATTGGGACCGGGGCCTACCAAAATAGTGTAGGAGTTCCGGTAGCTGCTGCTTGGCACAAGGGATTCGACTCACCATCTTTCTATACTTCGCTAACAATTGACCAACCTGCCCATAGAAGCTCTTTGTCTCGACTTGGATCATGGGAAGCAGGATGGCAGAACTTTTCCGACGCTGATGTTCTCCTTGCAGTCGGTTATAACCCACTTGTCTCAAGCTACGGCCCAGCAA
This sequence comes from Acidimicrobiales bacterium, assembly GCA_029244605.1. GTDB lineage: Bacteria > Actinomycetota > Acidimicrobiia > Acidimicrobiales > UBA8592 > UBA8592. The sequence continues at coordinate 5,638 of JAQWQL010000041.1, forward strand.
GCGGTCTACAAGGAACAGATCCCCTTGTGAAATTACGAGAAGCGAAAAGCCGCGGCTTGAAACTTATCGTCGTCGATCCTAGAAAAAGTGAGCTCGCCAGCCATGCAGACGTTTGGCTTCAGGTAAAGCCCGGTGAAGACCCAACTTTGCTTGCTGCGATCTTGCATATTATTTTGACCCAAGAACTCCACGATGAGGTTTTCTGCAAAGAACATGTTGAGTTAGATCAATTGGACTTATTGCGGGAATCTGTTGCACCCTTTACTCCTGATTATGCATCTGAAAGGTGTGAGGTACCTGCTCAAGATATCGTTCTGGCTGCGGAAATGTTTGCTAAGGGGCCGAAAGGGACGGCTGGTTCTGGTACCGGTCCCAATATGGCTCCACATGGAACCTTGATGGAGACTCTTGCCTTAACGTTGAATGTAGTTTGTGGGAGGGTTCTACATTCTGGAGAGACACTAGAGAGTCCGTATATGTTATTCCCCGGAGATACAAGACGTGCACAGGTCGTGCCTCCAAGCGACCCGACGCCTGGTGCTTCTCATCGGGTTCGCGGGCTACGGGGTCTTGCTGGTGAAATGATGACCAATGCTTTGAATGATGAAATTCTATTGGAGGGAGAAGGCAAAGTCCGCGCTTTGATTGTTTCCGGTGGGAACCCAATACAGGCATGGCCAGATCAAAAGAAGACCTTAGAAGCGATGAAAGATCTAGAATTATTAGTTGTTATCGATCATCGGATGACCGCAACAGCTGAATTAGCTGATTATATATTTGCTCCACGCCTCCAGCTTGAACGTGCTGATGTCCCAAACGTAATGGATAGACGATTTCCAAAGATTTACACAAACTACACTGATCCGATTATTGAATCCGGTGATGATGTCTTAAATGAATGGGAAGTTTTTGAGGGGTTAGCCGATAGGCGAGGAACCCCGATTGTTCTGCCTGGTGGTGAATTACCAGTAGGAACCGGCCTTAGCGATGGTGATATCATCGACTACGTTTTTGCTGACGCAAGACTTCCTATTTCAGAGTGGCGGAAAAATCGCGGAGTTATACATGACAAACCTATCCGTGTAATAGATGGCGACCCTGAGAATGATGCGAGGTTTGCTGTTTGTCCACCTGATGTATATGAGGAACTTTTGGAAGTGCAAAACGAACAATTAAGTGCAGGGATTTTTAAAGATTTAGACTATGAAAAATTTCCATTCAGACTAATTGGCAGGAGATTAAAACATGCCTTGAATTCTCTTGGATCTGAACTTCCAGGTTTGGCTGAGGTAGCAACCACGAATTATGCATACGTCAATCCAGAGGATCTGGATTATTTTGGAGCACAGCCTGGCGATTTATTGCAGATTTCTTCTCCTCGGGCATCAGTGGTGGGCGTAGCTGAAAGTGATCCAGGTATTAAACGTGGAGTTTTAGCGATGTCTCATTCATGGGGTGGCCTTTCACTCACTGATGAAAAAGTGCGTGATATCGGGACTCCGACAAATAGGCTAGTAACAAGTGACAATGGATTTGACCGGATAACAGGACTTCCTGTTATGAGTGCAATTCCTATTCAAGTTCGCTTAATCTCTGATGAAGAGTTACAAACACAGGTTTAAATTTAAAACTGTGTTTAATCCCGGTAGGCGCTTAATTCTGTATCTCCCGTTATCGCTCTTTTTACGACTTTCCCGCTTGCGTTGCGAGGTAGAGGGTCCTTTCTCCATTCCCATACAACTGGGACCTTGTACTCCGCTAATGTTTCCCTGCACCATTCTCTCAAATCATCATCGTTAAGACTTTTCTCATGCTCTGATACGACAATAGCCATAACTTCTTGCCCTCTTTCTTGATGGTCGATACCAACAACTGCGGCCTCAGACACGTCTGGGTGCGCTTCTAGACGGTGCTCAATTTCTACTGGGTAAATGTTTTCCCCTGATCGTATGATCATGTCTCTTGCTCGGGCATTTATATAGAGCAGCTCATTTTCAATTCGTCCAATATCTCCCATAGCAAGCCACCTACCGGATTTTAGCGTTTCTCGAGTAGCTTCAGGGTTGCCCCAATATTCCAACATCGTGTAGGGAGACTTAACGTGAATTTCTCCCTCATTCCCATCTTGTACAGGGTTATTGTTCTCATCTCGAATCTCAATGTCGAACCCCATGCAAGTTTTCCCTGCAGACGAAGGATGTTCTTTGAACTCCTGTCCGCCGATAGAGGAAACAACACCGCAAGATTCACTGCTTCCATAGCCCTGGCCAATTGATGCTTCAGCTTGAGGAAAGTATTTCCCAATTTGTTCTCTCATGTATTCGGACAAGTGGGCCCCACCACTACTCATTCTTGTAAGGCTCGAAGTATCAAATTTGAGGAGGTCAGGATGAGACATAACTCTAGGCCCCATATCTCCTATTGCTGTCCAATTCGTTACTTTCTCCTTTTCTATTAATTTGAGAACATCTTCAGGGTCAAAACGGCCTTGACGAAATACAATTTTGGTCCCATTTGCCATATTCATTAAGACTCCAGCTAGAAGTCCGGATACGTGAAACAAGGGAGAAGTTGCGAGCACAACGTCTTGATGGGCGGGAAGAGTAGCCGGATTTATTCCGAGCTGTCGCAAGACAATAGTTGTCTTTTCCTGTGCGTTATGAACGGTTCCATCGACGAATCCGATAAGGCCTCTGTGGGAGAGAAGAGCTCCTTTAGCTCTTCCGGTAGTTCCAGATGTGAAGAGAATAAGCGCTGGGTCATCTTCGAGTACCTTAGTTTTGGTTCGGCTGACTTCGTTAGGAGCGAAGAACTCCGGAGAATTATCGAAATCTATAATCGCTATATCAGTATTTATGTTGCCGGCACGCTCGAGACGACGACTGTCACCCATTAGAATTCTGGGTTCAGTGAGTTCAAGCGCATGATCTATCTCTGCTGAAGTCCACCAACCGTTGATAGCGACGGCAATCGCCCCTAGAAAAGTGGTTGCGAAAAAAGAAACTACCCATTCGGGTGAATTTGCTGCGAGTATAGCTACGCGATCCCCAGCTCGTATACCGAATTCTGTTTCGAGTCTGTGAGAAACGGCTCTGACAATGTTTGGCAGTTCATCGTAGGTAATTCTTGTATCTCCCAAAATAAGGCATTCTCGTCCGCTCCACTTTTCTGTCAGAGTGTCGAACATCTCTTCTAAGTTGCGATGGCGGTTGCGGAAGACAAGGAGCTGGTCCCCCAGAACATCCTCTACTACTGTTTCCCATTGCCCTCCCTCACCACATAGTTCAGATCGGACTTCTTCTGCGAGAGTCATGCCTTGATCTTTTCCCTCTCGCATATCATTTCCCATTTTCTGTGAGGTTCATCATTCTACTTATGGATTTACTTTGAGGAATTCTTGGATATGTGACACAAGAAGATCAGGAGCATCTTCTTGGCAGAAGTGTCCGACTCCTGGGAGTTCAACGATTTTTTCTTTTGGCCATAGCGACCGGAAACCTTCTATTGCGCGGTCAGGAGGAATCGCCCTGTCTTCTAGGCCTTCAAGGAGGATAGCTGGTTTGGATTGAATCTCAGGAACCCCATCTGCTCCTTCTAGGACATAATCGACTATCCGCCCCAGATAAGCATCTATAGGGAATTCATATGCGCCGATTGAGCTTTCATAGTCCGGGAAGGGAGAGCTGTATGCATTAATCCATGTATCATCGATGACGCTCGAATTTTGGAGGCCGATAATTTTCATTATCGAGACAACGGTCGACCCTGCATTCCGAAGGACCTGTTCAGTCCGGCCTGATTCAAGCCCTTCGCCTATCCATTTGAACCAAGGTGACTCGATAATTGGAGTTACCGAGTCTGAGACTCTTCCATACCCAGCAATCGTGTTCATGTAGATGAGGCGTTTCACTTTCTCTGGATTCCTGACAGCGTAGGCGGTTCCTATGGGCCCTCCCCAATCTTGCATTACAAAGGTAATGTCATCTAGCGCAAGAGACTCGATAAGTGAAGCTAAGTTCTCAGTGTGGGTTTGTAACGTGTACTCCCGATCTGTGGGTGTTTCACTTTTCCCGAAGCCCATGTGATCAGGAACTATTACCCTATTGGTTTCAGCTAGAGGAGGGATCATCTTTCGGTAAAGGTATCCCCACGTAGGCTCGCCATGTAAGCAGATGATTACTTCTCCCTGCCCAATATCTATGAAATGCTGGCTGAAACCAGCAGCATCACAGAAATTTGGCGTGAAAGGCCATGTCCCATGAAATGTTTCGTCTTTAGAGATCATGCAGGTATCTTTTCATAATCGGCCAGATGGGGCCATTTCTGGGGGTATCTTTCTTTAGTTATGTAATCCTTTTCTTCCTTGAATTAAAGAGATATAAGGCTGAGCTCTGACTAGGATTTATATATATCAGGAGTTTGGTGAGTTTTCCAGGCTAGTGCTATGTGGGGTTATAGAAACGAGTGAGTTTTATGAGTAAAGATATACTTTCTGAGCATAGAAACCGGATAGATCAATTAGATGAGAAACTTATCCGGTTATTGGCTGAACGTTTTGAGATAACAAAGGCTGTTGGAATTTTGAAGGCAGAAGAGGGTATGCCCGCTGGTGATCCTGATCGTGAAGCTCAACAAATTGAACGACTGCATGAAATTGCTAAGGAAGTAGGCATGGATCTAGATTTTTCCGAAAAAGTATTTCGGTTAATTGTGGATGAAGTGATTCGCCACCATATCCGCACTGCAGAAGAAACATCAGGGTCTTAAAACTCAGTATTTTTCCATTGATTCCAGTACGTGACGTTTTCAGCGGGTTTTCTAGTCCCAGGTCGAAAGTCACTCCCTGTGTAGTAGGCCGTTGGCACGCATGCTAGTTGGGTTACAGTCTCTGGGATTTCGAGTATTTCTCCTACGCGGCTTGCAAAGCGAAGATGTAAGGTAGTCCACACTGTTCCTAGCCCTCTAGCACGCGCAGCAAGCATGTAACTCCAAACGGCGGGTAAAACTGATCCCCACCACCCTTGGGTTCCTCCCCCTAGTCCCCCTTCCATGTCTTCTGGGCTTCCGAGTGAACAGGGGATAGCTAGAACAGGAACTCTTTCGAGTATTTCTGCCAAGTAGTCGCTCGAAGACATTATTTTCCCAATTGTTGAATTCTCAGGAGCCTTAGAGGCTACAGCTCCTTTTTGCTGTTCTATATAAGGTGCGTAGGCTTCTCGGTAGGCTTCGGCTACAACCATTTTCTTCTCAGGGTCATCGACAACTACCCAACGCCATTTTTGGTAATTCCCCCCAGCGGGAGCTTGTGTAGAGATACGTATGCAGTCAAGGATTAGTTCTCTTGGGACTGGTGTGTCTAGATCAAGCCGTTTCCGTACAGCTCGCGTGGTTGTTAGTAGGTGGTCAACCTGGTGTAAATCAAATTCTGTCAAAGCCAGTTTGTCTTTCTCAAAAATCTGTCATGGGCTAAGCTAAACTTAGTCTGGATTTAATAAAAAATCTGATTAGAAAGGAGACCCATGGCGCGTATAGGAATTCCGGAAGGTGAAGGACTTGAGAGGAGCCGTATGTGGGCGCTGCAGAGGAATGTTGCACAAGGGATCGGTATCGCTGGGAACGCCCTTTACACGCAGATTTCTCTTGATACTCGTGTGCGTGAGGTTGCTCGTATGCGAATCGCTCAAATCAATGAGTGTCATATATGAATGGATACTCGTTCTGCATCGGCGATGCAGCAAGGACTTGAAGAAGATCTATACCATCGGGTATCTGAGTATGAGGAGATAGGAGCGTTTACCGTTCCAGAGAAGCTGGCTGCTGAGATGGCTGAACGTTTCGTCTTTGATCACGTTAATTTAAAAGACGATGAGGAATATTGGGCACAAGTAAAAGAGAATTTCACCGATCAGCAGATACTTGAATTAGTAGCGCTAATAGGTTTCTGCCTTGGCATGGGAAGGCTTCTAGCAGTTTTGGATATCGCAAATGATTGTCCTGTGAATAGGACCGCAGACCCAGAGAAGGACCCTACCTATTTTGTGCATGGGTAAATTTCTAAGCTGCTATGTCGACGAGATCTTCTACTCTTCATAGCGAGGATACTCCCAGAGACTTGGATCTACCAAAGAGTTGAGGGTTAGGTTTACTCCGAACTAAATTTACAGAGGAGAAGGAGAGCTATGGCAGGTCCGTTAGATGGAGTAAAAATTATTGAACTTGGCCAGATGATAGCTGTTCCGGGTGCGACGTATATTTTAGCAACGCAAGGGGCAGAAATTATTAAGGTCGAGAATACGACTGGTGGAGATGACCTTCGAATGTACGGTAGCCGTAAGAACAGTATGTCGGGTTGGTTCGCTAACGCTAATGCAGGGAAACGCTCTATAGGTATCGATCTCATGAGTGAAGAAGGTAAGCAGGTGCTCTGGCGGTTACTCAAGCGCTCAGACATTTTCATTCAAGGCTTCCGTCCAGGGGCAGTGGACCGTCTTGGATTTTCGTATGCAGAGGTCCACAGTCACCTACCTGAACTTATATATGTGTCATCTTCAGGTTTTGGATCCTCTGGCCCATATAGCGAACGCCCTGTCTATGACCCTGTTATCCAAGCATTGTCCGGTTGGGCTGGTGCGCAAACAACCAATGAAGGACCAACACTTATTCGTGGGATGGTTGCAGATAAGGTCGCCGCTTTAACTACAGCTCAGGCAATAACAGCGGCATTGTTTCGGAGAAACACTACAAATGAAGGCCAGCATGTAGAAATCTCTATGTTCGAAGCGAATATCGCCTTTAATTGGCCTGATGTCATGATGCATGAGACTCTTCTTGATAGCGACGCGCTTCACCTACCCAACCTTCTAGGGTCCTATCAACTTTTCGCAACGCAAGACGGGTGGGTTTCAGTCACTGCTGGGACTGATAAGCAATGGGACGCTGTTTGTGTAGTTCTGAACCGTCCAGACCTAGCGGGAGATGCTCGCTTTTCTACAGCTTCTAATCGAAGCAAAAACTTTACAGATTGGTACGAAGCCTTTGCACAAATGGTACTGGCGTATACAAGTGAGGAAGTTCTGAAGCGATGTTTAGAAGCAGATGTCCCAGCTGTGCCAGTCCTTGACCCAAGTGAGGTTTCTGATGACTCCCATGTGATAGCTAGAGAGGCGGTGATGGAGGTAACGCATCCAATAATCGGCAAGATGCGTGTCCCGCGTCAAGGAGCTAGCTTCTCATCAGAAATAGAAGTTGAACCAAGTCCAGCACCAGCTTATGCAGAACATACAGATCAGATTCTTTCTGAGGCAGGATTTGGTTCTGAAGAAATCAGCGGCTTAAGAAATTCAAATACTGTTGTTTAAGAATTTTGCGAAAGGTGTAACTCATGAAATCAGTTCGATGTGAAACAAAGCGCTTTCAAACAGGCGCCGGTATCCAAATAGAAGCTGATTTTTGGGGGGATCTGAATGAGAATACTGTGATTCTGCTCCATGGAGGAGGGCAGACACGCCATTCATGGGGGTCGACAGCTTCAGATATTGCTGAGAAGGGTTGGTGCGCGATCTCTATAGATTTACGTGGGCATGGAAGATCTAGCTGGGCTCCTAACGAGGAATACGGTCTTGATGGATTTGCTGGAGATATTGACAGTGTTATTCAAGAGATTGGGGTATCACCAGTTCTCGTTGGCGCTTCGTTAGGTGGCTTGACAGGGATGTACTTAGAAGGATATTTACGGCCAAATTCGCTTCGATCACTGGTGTTGGTCGACATCGTTCCCCGCATGAACCGCTCGGGGGCTGAAAGAGTCAAGTCGTTTATGTTCGAGCATCTTCAAACAGGGTTCCCAAGTTTAGAAGCGGCAGCAAAAGCTATCTCTGCCTATAATCCGGAACGCGAAATACCAGCAGACTTAGAGGGGTTAAAGAAAAACCTTCATGAACGCGACGGAAGGTGGTTTTGGCATTGGGATCCTGCTTTTCTTGAAACTTCAAATACGAAGCGGAGGGTTGATATGCAAGATTCCGATTTTTTACATTCGTTATGTTTAGCAATTACAGTCCCAATGCTTCTAGTAAGGGGAAGGCTTAGTGACCTAGTAACGGAAGTTGAGGCTAGAGAGTTTCTTAGAGAATTCCCGAACGCAGGTTATATCGATGTTAGTGGTGCTGGACATATGGTAGCGGGAGACAAAAACGATATCTTCACCAAAGCAGTTATAGATTTTCTTGACTCAGCCATTCACTAAAGTGATCAATCTCTAATTCTCACCATCAATTGCTTGTTCCATCTCTTCCCGATACCAATCAGGCATTACAGCACGCGGATGTTCCCCTAAATCTGGTCTTACGACCCCTAGGAATGCATAGTCCCAGTCTGAAGGAAGTTTTTGTGTATGGGCTCCACCATCAATCCGAATAGTTTCCCCATTAACATAATTCGATTCATCACTTACCAAGTACAGGGCACAATTAGCTACATCGTCAACATGACCCATCCTTTTTGCGGGAGTTTGCAGTCTGACAGCTTCAATAGCGATTCTATTCTCTTCGGTAAACGCCTCAGCCGTCATGTCAGTTTCAATTACATGCGGCGCTATGCAGTTCACTCTCACTTGCTCATGTCCGTATTCTACAGCAGCTATTTTTGCTACATATTCGAGCCCTGCTTTAGACCCCGCATATCCGACACGCCCGATAGCAGGACTTTGTGCAGTAAGGGAAGAGCAAAGAATCGCTGACCCTCCACCTCCTTGAGCCATAGCATTACACATAAATCGAAGGAAATAGATTGCGCCGTTGAATTGGACATTAACCATAGGTTCAAGATGCTCAGGCGTAATTTCTTTTATCAAGCTCACATCGTCGTACCCGGCGAAGTTTATGGCAGCATCTATTTTTCCATATTTCCCCAAGATTTCTGCAACGACATTTTCTCCTTGGTCAAAGTTCGTTACATCCCACTGCACGCCCATCCCATTAAATTGTTCGGCTGTAGCTTGGGCTAGGTCGCCTCTTCTTCCGGCTATAACAACAGTCGCTCCCTCATCTGAGAAACGCCTTGTACACGCCAAGCCGAATCCTGTTGCACCTCCAACGACCACAATAATTTTGTCAGTTAAACGGTTCATGATATGACAGTAGCTTGTCTTTCGTATTTCAGCCCATGCTGAGAGGAATTTGTCCTCCTTCCCATGGGTCATCGAAGAGACTTTGAGCTAGTGTTCAAAGAGCAGGAATATAGGGGGCATTTATGGGCTTCATGGAGCAATTTCACCTAGACGGTAAAGTAGCTGTCGTTACGGGTTCAGGTCAGGGCATTGGACGGGGTATCGCATGGGGTCTTGCTGATGCAGGTTGTGATGTAGCTCTGAATGCTCGTAGGGAGAAAGACTTGGAGGAGACGGCACGCGGAGTAAGGGAACGCGGGCGAAAAGAACTTATATTTGCATCTGATATTCGTGACCGTTCGGAAGAACTTGCGGATCTGGCAATCGAGAAATTCGGAAGAATTGATATTTGGGTAAATAATGTAGGTGGTTCAGACGAAAAGAATACACGTACTCTTGTTAATACCCCAGATGAAATTTTTCGAAGTCAACTGGAACTTAACTTGACTACTGCTTTTCAAGGCGCAAAAGCTGCCGCAAAGCGAATGGAAGATGGCGGAAGCATTATTAATATTGCATCTGGCGCTGGGATGCGCGGATCTCCATACACGGGTCCATATGCAGCTGCGAAAGCAGGAATGCTTAACATGACTGAAACGTTAGCGATAGAACTAGCTCCTGAGATACGAGTTAATGCTGTGTCACCTGGACCAGTTGTCACTGAAGCCTTCGATAAAGTACTGGGAGCTGCAGACGCTGAAGAACAAATTGCTGCCACTATCCCCTTAGGATTTCTGGGAACCCCCGATGATATTGCACACACAGTCGTTTATCTTTCTAGCCCCGCTTCTAGGTGGGTAACGGGAAGAAATATCCTCGTCGCTGGAGGCAGAACACATAGAGCGTACCAATACCAACAGCGTTTAGAAGAGGAGTAAAGCTCAGATATACGCGAAGGAGAATGATATGAGATTAAATCTCACTGTAGATGAGGCTCTTGCTACCACGAGAGCTGTTAGGAAGCGACTCGACTTTGATCGCCCTGTAGAGCCAGAAGTTATCCGTGAATGTTTAGAGTCCGCCCTCCAGTCCCCAACTGGATCGAACTCCCAGTCTTGGCAATGGATGGTGGTAACCGACCAAGAGCAACGTTCTGCCCTTGCTGACCTATACCGCCAAGGGTGGGAAATCTATGTCCAAATGGAAGGGAACGTAGAAACAGCATACAAGGGTGAAGATTCGGATCGACTTGCGCAACAAGATCGTGTTGCCAGCTCCGCCCAGTACTTGGCAGAGAATTTCGAAAAAGCACCCGTCATGATGATTCCCCTGCTTCCAGGAAGACTTGAGGGGCTTCCATCCATGGCAGTTACTTCGATGATGGGATCTATTCTCCCAGGAGCCTGGAGCTTTATGATTGCAGCTAGAGAAAGAGGCCTAGGAACAGCTTGGACAACCATCCATTTAATGTTCGAAGAGCAAGCGGCAGAGATTCTTGGGATTGATTATCAGAGCTACACCCAATGCGCCTTGATTACTTGTGGCTATTCCCGAGGAACTGACTTCAAACCAGCGAAACGGCCGCCCATTGAAACAGTTTTACATTGGGACAGGTGGGAAGGGAAACCGCCATGGTAGACGACTTATCTTCAGAAGATATCGTAAATTTATTCATGGAATACATCAATGGGAAAGACCTAGATGCGGCGACAGCTCTTCTGAGTGACAATTGCGAATATGACAACGTACCTATGGGAAAAGTCTATGGGAGAGAAGTTATCCATGAATACCTTCAGCCTGTTATGGAACGGTGCTCAGAAATTGAATGGATCACCGTACGCCAGACTGGATCAGAAGGGGTAGTTCTCAATGAACGCCTTGACCGATTCAAATGGCCGCATGGTTGGGTAGAGGTACCGGTTGCAGGCATCTTTGAAATCGAAAATGGTCAAATAACCCTATGGCGTGACTACTTTGACCTACCTACCTACATTAATCAATTGCCGGCACCTTCTGCAGAGTAGACCGCCCAACATCTATGGTTTCACGATTATTTTCACCCATGCAAGGAACGGTTCTCCTTGTTGATGTGGAAGTAGGGGATGATGTGGCTGAGGGGCAACGTGTAGCGATACTCGAGTCAATGAAAATGGAACATGAAATTTCCGCAACGTTCAGTGGAACAATTGAGAAACTACATGTGGAGGTAGGGGAGACAGTCCTTGAAGGGCAAGAACTATTTTCCTTGGCGCCTAAAGAAATCTCACAAGTTGATGAAAGAACTGCATCTGAGATGGACCTCAATCATATGCGTGACGACTTAGCAGAAGCCAATGAACGTCACGAAATAGGTTTAGATCATCGCCGCCCAAATGCCGTAGAAAAACGCCGAAGCCGTGGACAGAGGACGGCTAGAGAGAATCTAGCTGACCTTTTAGATATCGATACCTATATCGAATATGGATCTTTAGTTATCGCCCCACAGCGTAAAAGAAGATCAGTTGAAGATCTGATTATGAATACTCCTGCAGATGGAATGATCGCTGGAATAGGGGAGGTTAATGCAGATGTCTTCCCAGAGGAGAACGCCCAGTGCGTGGTGATGTCGTATGACTACACTGTCTTGGCTGGAACGCAAGGCGGCCAAAACCATCGTAAAAAAGACCGCCTCTTTGAGATCGCGAAACGATGGGAGCTACCAGTTATTTTCTTCACAGAGGGAGGAGGAGGTCGCCCTGGAGATACTGATGGTATGCAAGTGGCTGGACTGGACTGTTTAGCTTTTGGACTTTGGGCTGAACTTTCTGGGCTTGTCCCTCTTGTCGGAATCAATTCTGGATATTGCTTCGCTGGGAACGCAGCTATTCTTGGCTGCTGTGACGTCATTATCGCAACGGAGAATTCCAATATCGGTATGGGCGGGCCAGCAATGATTGAGGGGGGTGGGCTTGGCGCGTACGAACCTACAGAAATTGGCCCTATGGAGATTCAAACACAAAATGGGGTAGTCGATATCTTGGTAAAAGACGAACAAGAAGGTGTAGCTGTAGCTAAGAAATACCTTTCATATTTCCAAGGTGCTCTCCCGGAATGGGAATGCGACGATCAAAGAAAACTTCGACATTTGGTACCGGAAAACCGGGTGCGCGTATACGAAGTACGAGAAATCATTCGAACCATGTTTGATCATGATTCTGTTCTGGAGATTCGTAAGGATTTTGGGTTAGGAATTATTACTGTCTTAGCCAGAATCGAAGGAATTCCAGTTGGTGTGATA
>JAQWQL010000078.1 GCA_029244605.1 Acidimicrobiales bacterium
GTTTGGAAATACTCCTAAATGTCACTATGAAAATCTAGATGGTCATGGCTTAGGTTGGTAAAGACACCAATATCAAATTCTGTACCAGTTACTCGATCTTGTGCCAAAGCATGCGATGAAACCTCCATAACAACTGATTTAATTCCAGCATTTGCCAATGATCGAAACTGACCTTGCAAGTCAGGTGCTTCAGGTGTAGTCAACGCTCCGGTTAAAGTCCCTATGGTTCGAGAAGGAACTCCAGCCGTATTGAGTATCTTGGAAACCAATTGAGTAGTTGTCGTTTTCCCATTCGTACCTGTAATTCCTATAACTTCTATTTCTTTCGACGGGAAGTCGAAATAGATGCAGGAAATATATCCCATAGTTTCGCGAGTATTTTGAACGACAATTTGAGGCACTGAAACTGCAATTTGCCTTTCTACGACAACTGCAGCAGCCCCATTCTTTTCAGCTTGCAGTGCATAGTCATGACCATCATGTATTCCTCCAGAGAGACAAAAAAATAGATTTCCGGATTTGACTTTCCTACTATCAAAACTCAACCCGTTAATTTCTATTTCCTCAACCGCTCCGATTACTCCTAGTTCCCCGTCCAGATACGGTCTATACGCTCTGAGGATTTCAGCAAGGTTCATTGAACTACCTCTGAATCTGAGCCATCCGGTATCTGGTTATTTGAATTATTTTGACTAGCAACAGAATACACAAGATCCGATGAAGGAGAGATCTTGTAATGGCGCAATGCCCAGCTCGCTATATCACCAAATAATGGAGCAGCTGTTTCGCTTGCATAGTATTGATCTGTAGGTTCGTCAATAATTACTATCATCGATAGTTCTGGTGCTGCGGCAGGGAAATATCCAACAACTGTTGATGCGTAATGGTATAGGCCCTCTTCATCTTCGTATGTCCCATTTGGCTGCACCTTTCGTGCTGTCCCAGTCTTCGCAGCAATTGCATATCCAGGAACACCAGCATCTCTTGCCGTGCCTCTTGCAACGACAGACGCCAACATTTGTGTCATTTCACGAGCCGTCTGCTCCTCAACTACTTTTCGGCTAGGACTTGTCGCAACATATTCTCTTTCTCCAGAACTGTGAACTATTGAATGGACTATTTGTGGAGAGACATACACTCCACCATTTGCAAGAGCACTGTATGCGCTAAGCATCTGGATTGGGGTCACATCAATGCCTTGCCCCATTCCTGTCGTTGCAATTTCTACACCTGACCAATTATTAAGGTCTTTGAGCGCCCCTGAAGCTTCATAAGGGAAGTCGAGATCAGTCTTTTTGTTAAATCCAAAATCCAGCAAATACTCATGTAGTCGGGCTTTTCCAAGGTCTAAAGCCCATGTGATCGTTCCCGTGTTTGAAGAGTTAACTAGGATGTCCTCTACAGTCATATCTTTGGTCCCATAGGCCAGACCTAATTCTGTAAATGTGCAGTCATACTTGACGCCAGCACATTCCTCATCGTCATAGAGTTCGATCGCGTCATCAATTGGCCTGAGAGTATTTGAATGAGCCAGGCCTTCATTAATCACTGCTGCAAATGTCATTGCTTTCATAACTGATCCAGGTTCATATACCCATGTAGCTGCCCTATTTTCAGAAGTTGTGACTATCTCTCCATCTTCGGTTCTCACCATTGATGCCATAGAAAGGATTTCACCTGTAGCGGGCCTTGATACGATGACCACTCCCCCTTTCGCGTTCATCGTTTCTATTGCTCCACTCAGTTCTAACTCAACCTTTTCCTGAAGAGCCCTGTCCAGTGTCAAGTACAGATCCGCACCGTGAGTAGCAGGTTCAATTTGAATTCTTCCATTCGGGAGTGTCCCCCCATATAGGTTTTGTTCGGCTATCTCAAGTCCTGACTCCCCTGCCAAATACTCATCGTACTGAAGCTCGATTCCTGAAATACCTTGATTGTCAACTCCGGCCTTCCCTATTGTTCCCCTAGCGAAATAAGTCCCTGACGAGTAGAACCTTCTAGGCTCCTCGTCAATATAGATTCCGACAAGATTCATCTCTTCAACGATTGCTTGCATCTCGAGCGTTGCTTCCCTTTGGAGGTATTGATACCTTGACCCGTTAGTCATGAGGTCTGCAAGAATGAATTTAGCTTCCCTACCAATTACTAACGATAATTCCTGCGCATACTCTATTGCTAGATCCCCAACCACTTTTGGATCTGCATAAATTATCGGCTGTGGAAAGGACAAAGCTAACTGATTTCCATCTCTGTCTAGAATCCTGCCTCGCTCACCATCAGTAACACTTTCATACATGCGCTGCTCAACGCCTTGCTGAACTCTTCCATCAGAAGTAAGAACCTGGATATAGAAAAGTCTCCAACCTAATGCTATGGCAGATATAAAGAAGAAGACGATAAGGACAACTAATCGCCAATTATCTTGCAGCGAGAAGTTAACTCTATCCATCTACGCCGCTACCTACTTTAGAAATGGTTGCGTTTCCCCATTCTTGTGAAGGGATCCGCGTGGTAGCAGTTAGATACTTGATTTCGGAAGGAGAGACCATACCCAAACCATGGAGGTTGTTCTCTACTAATTCTTCTGGGGAGCCGAAAGCAATCTTATAGATTCTTTGAGCTGATTCAAGTTCAGAAATGTTAAAACGATGAGCCCTGTTGACATCACTTGCGTCACTTATCATCGTGATAGTCCTATCAAGGTTTCTCTGGTTGTTAACTACTAAAGCGCTAAAACCTACTCTGACGAAAATCCCCAGAACTACCAAAAGGACCATCCCCGACAAGAAATTCCAAATCAACGGTTTGGATTTAGAAAGGAGGCTCAAATTAGAATCCTTGCTGCCTCTCTTTCTATCTATTTCAAGAACTTGAGATGATATTGCCATGTCACACCTCAGCCTTTTCAAACCAGCGAAGTCGAGCTGATTTTGATCGAGAATTTTTTATCAATTCATCTTCCGAAGGGGTCTGCCCGCTCCTAGCTAGGAGCTTTATTGCTGGATTCCCTGCAGGCTTTGGAAGGTGTTTTGGTACTGTATTCTTCAATCCAGCAGCTGTCCGCAGTGCGCGTTTGACAACCCTGTCCTCTCCGGAATGGTATGAAATAATTACGCATCTACCTTTTGTCTCTAGACGGTCAATTGTCTGCATAATCGCTGTTTGCAAGATTCCGATCTCATCATTTACCGCAATTCTGATTGCTTGAAATGTGCGCCGAGCGGGGTGACCTGGAAACTTTCTTGAAGATGGTGGCATAGCTGCGATAACCACCTCCGCTAGTTGAGATGTGGTAAATAGAGGTCGTGCTTCGATTATTGCTTTCGCTATCCTTCTGGAGTGTTTTTCATCACCATAGGTTTTAAGTATTTGAGCCAGTTCCGAATGGGTGGAGTTATTTATCAGGTCTTCTGCTTTTTGGCCTGCATCCTTGTTCATCCTCATATCCAAGGGCCCATCTTTTCGAAAAGAAAAACCTCTGGAAGGAGTGTCTAACTGGTAGGAAGACACCCCTAAGTCGAACAAAGCCCCTGAGATCTTATCTATTCCTAGCTCATCAAGAACATCATTAATTCGGTCGAAACGACTGTGTACAAGATTAAACCGGCCATTCATATCCGCTAGAGCATCGCTCGCAGCAGCATGAGCTTCTTTATCCTGATCTATACCCACAAGATGAATGTCTTCTCGGAGTTCCAACAGTGCTTTCGAATGTCCGGCTCCACCGATAGTGGCATCCAGAAAATAACCTGATGGTATTGACCCTAGAAAGGAAAGCACTTCACTGAGCATTACAGGCTGATGAGAATAGTTGCTTGAGCTTGCACGGGTGATCCGGCAGCCGGATGAACCGGCTGCCGGATCCAGGGGATACCCGTTTGCTGGAGAACTAGGTCGCATACTTTGTAGGCTTCTTTCTTTCTCGCTTACCGGCAGCCCCCCGGTATATATGCGTTCGTCGGGATTTCTCCCCGATCGGACTAGAAAGCAAGCGGGCGGAGTAGAGGCTCGCATCTTATAAACCGGAAGGCTGCCCATAAGCGGGTATGTATCTTTTTGTTCAACTTTGCTGTCGATCAATCCTGCTTTCATTTATCACTTTTCTTACTTATTCTCCCCTTTAAAGCCATTGGCTCTCATTGGGTTGTATCTCTGTCGTCTCTTCGATGTTTCGCCAGTTATCCGGAGTCCAAATTTCTGCTCTATTAATTACCCCAATTAGTATCGCTTCACGCTCTAATCCGATTTGGTCTCGTAATTTCGGTGGAACAGCGATCCTGCCCTGGCCATCTGCACGAACTTCACTGATGCTCGCTGCCCATCTTCTTTGAGCGTGCGGAGAGATATCGTTCTGTTGGACTTGGTCAATTAGTCGTTTAGCTGCTTTTCCGATCTCTTCTTCGCTATATACCAGAAGGCACGGGTCCTCTAGAGACTTAGTTAAGAAGGCAGCATTTACAAGATGGCGGCGGAAAGTCGGAGGAAGGACCAGTCTGCCCTTTTCATCTAAAAGTCTTTCGTGTTCCCCTGTAAACATTCTTGCCCCTGATCATTCCTTCAATCGAACCCAGCAGAGTTCGAAGGAACAATATAAAGAGAGATCCCTTATCTCCCATCTATCCCACTTTAGCCCATTTCCCCCCATATTCAACCATTTAGGCCAAAAAAGGGGGCAGATAGCCCACTACCCAACTGTTCAATTGGATAAACGACCTTGTTCAGATCAACGGCCTACCAGTTGCTCAGAGAGTTACGATGAAAAGTCTTCTAAGGACTAGTTAATGCTTGTCCGAAAGCTCTGATTACTTCGTTCCTCCCAAGCGGAACACTTCTTCCAGAGTTAAAGACCTTTGATTGCAAATTTGCAATTGATGAAGCAGTAAATAAACCAATCCATTTTTCCGGTTTCCATTCCAGCGCCAAAGCACATTGAAACCTGACACCTTGTTTTGTGCGCCTCTGAGAGATTCCCAATATTTTCTTGTCTCCAACCATAAGCTCGCCGGGAGCGCGTCCAGCGAAACAAACGAGATCCGATAGTGAATCTTTTTTGAAGGGCTTAATGTGCATTTGTGAATCGACCCCTAATGAACCCAATGCGCTTTCCCAGACGCCCCCCATCCAAGTTGATGCCGAATTAATATCATCCTTCCAAAGGGAATGGCCTCGAGGGATAAATACATCTACCCAAAGTAATGCCTGTGGATCTACGTAAACTGCTCCACCCCCGGTTGTTCGCCTAGCAATCCCAACATCTAACTTTTCAGCATATTCAAAATCTATACATGCATCATCTTGCGAGCTCCCCAGCACGAGGCAAGAATCCGCAGGAGACATCACCCACATTGACGGCATCGCCCAATCAGGATTAGTCATAGAGTGAAGAGCTTGGACGTTGTCAGTCCTATCAGAGACAATCCACTCTGGGACGCCATCACGTAACAGCGCCTCTTTTCTTCTCACTTGCTTAACTTCCTCCAACTCCGACACCATTCAAGATATGTAACCAAGTCACTTTCAAAATGCTTAGATGGGTCTTCATACCCATATGCGGTAGTTAGACGGAAATCAATATATCTCATATCTGGGAACGGCAGAAATGGAAACGACTTCCACCACCCGCTTCTACGTATACGCCATAACTGGACGACAGCTACCGGCCATAATCGAGGCCTAGCAACAACCTTGATCACACCAACTCTAAAAAGACTTTTCATACACCATCACATTAACTATTTTAATTCAGCATACTGGAAGAAAATGATCAGTTTTTAAAAAATGGAACCCTGAGATCGAACAGGCTCAATTATCTGGATTCTCTGGACGAAATCTTCGAAGGAAGGGATTCCGGTCACTATTCCCGTTGCGTAGACCCCCAGATCCAACCCTCATTGAAAGCTGATCCATTCCTGCCTTACCTAGCCTTCGCATATTTTGTTCAAAATAGAGCGCAGCGGCCAGCATGATAGCGAATCCTGCAAAGGCCAGCCAGAAACTCATTGAAAGAGTTAGAACGATTACTGTTAGGCCGATGATGAAACCAAGAATAGACCACTTAATATTCCTAGCCGCATGAGAGTAAACAGTCGTCGTGGCGACTTCATTTGCCAGACCAGGGTCACTTTCGTGTAGTTGCTGCTCTATCTGGCTTAAGATCTTTTGCTCATCATCTGAAAGTGGCATACTTCCATCATCGCACAATGATTCACTATCAACAACGCAGAACCAATTACTTCTTTAGTCCTCAGAAGGCCCCCACTGCTGGGCGCCTTTCTCTTTTGGTCGAAGGCCTTTCTCTGTCAAGATGCTAGCTGCCCCTATTGACCCCGAACCATACTTCTCCTGTATCTGATCTATAGCCCTTTCTGCGTCACGCCATTCGGAGCCGCTACCTCCAACATCATCGAAAGAAAGCTGCAAACCCAGATCGCCTTTAGTTAAATTGGATACTCCAACCCCCAGCAATCGAACTCCGTTCGATATTTCGATCATCTCAAGAAGCCTCAAAGCATTTCTTGCGATTATTTTCCCACTATCCGTAGGGTTGGGAAGAGTGACCGACCGAGTAAAGGTTGAAAAGTCTTTTAGCCTTACTTTTAAATTCACTGTCGCCCCTAAAAACCCTAACCCTCGCAAACGTTTACCTACTGCGTCAGCCATACGGAATATTTCTGTTTGTATTCTCTGTTCCGAATAGAGATCCTCAGAAAATGTTTCCTCATGGGAGAGTGATTTGATCGTTTGCTGCGCCTCTACATTTCTTTCATCAACACCGTGTGCTAGTCGATGTAGGTGTGCGCCTTGCGTCTTACCTAAGGATCGAATCAAACTATCACGGGGAAAGTTTCGAAGCTGAAAAACAGTCGTTATCCCCATCTGGTCTAAACGAGCTACCGTTACTGGTCCCACTCCCCAAAGTGACCTGACAGGTAATGGGTCCAAAAAATTTTGGATTTCATGCTCTTCAACAACTTTTACCCCAAGTCCCGGAATAGGCCCTTTGGGCCCTGGGCTTGGCTTTGCCTCTTCCGTGGCCAATTTAGCTAGGAATTTATTTGGCGCTATACCAACAGAGCAGGCCAAGCCCTCCTCATGAAGAATGTCTCTCCTAATTGACTGGGCTATTTCGAAAGGCAATCCGTGTAGGCGCACACTCCCCCCTACATCCAAAAAGGCCTCATCCAAGGAGATAGGTTCGACTAAAGGCGTATACCGCTGAAAAATTTTCATAACATTGGAGCTAACACCGGCATAATAAGAGTGGTCTCCCTGAAGAAAAATGGCTCGAGGGCAGAGACGCCGAGCTTGGTATGTTGACATAGCGGAGAATATGCCGAATGAACGCGCTTCATACGAAGCAGCTGCTACTACTCCTCGTCCTCCGGTCCCTCCCACAACCACAGGCAGGCCACGTAATTCAGGCCTCCGAACTAGTTCAGCAGAAACGAAGAAGGCGTCCATGTCTACATGCAAAATATGTGATGTCATCTTCTAAGTTCTTAAAGTGGTTCTTACCACTATTCAAGCAGCAGTAAGAACGTTTTGCTGGCATTCGATCTTCGAATGAACCGATACGATAAGAATAATGCAAGAGGATAGCGAGAACGAAGAAACCAGTGAGGAAAGTATCGTTAAATTTGGTGACAATTCAGTAGACCTACCTCGCGCAGACCATCTGTTCCAAGCACCATCGAGACCCATCCAAATATTTTCCTTCGCTGCAATCCTGATCGGTGGCCTTTGCGGAGGATTAATAGGCTATGCCTTTACAGATCTTCAATGTTCAGAAGGGTGTTCAAATTTATCAGGCATTAGTGCGATCATTGGAGCAATAATCGGAGCGGGTGGAGTTGGCGTTGTCTCAATTCTAGTTCTGCGAGCAGTAACGGAATGGCGTACGAAACACGATAAAGGTCAAAAATAAACCATGACTATAGGGCCGGTAGATATACCGGATTTCATCGAATTACGCGATATTGCTAACAGCGTCGTAAAAGAAGTTGGTGAATACGTCCTAAAAGAAAGCAAAAAACCAATACTCCAAGAAACTAAATCAAGCTCCACGGATTATGTTACTGAAGTCGATAAAGAAGCTGAAGCGCTTATCGTTAACCTGATCAAAGATATCCGACCGGAAGATGGATTCTTGGGTGAAGAAGGCACATCCCGGCAGGGTCGGTCAACTGTTGAATGGATCATTGACCCAATTGACGGAACAACGAATTTTATTTACGACCACTCAGGATTCGGACCATCAATCGCGGCGAAAGTAGGAGGGGAGATTGTCGCTGGAGCCGTTGCAGATTCAAGCCGTGGAGAAATATTTGATGCTGCTGTAAACCATGGTTCAAGGTGCAACGGAGAAAGAGTCTCTATAACAGAATCACTCAAGTTGGAAACAGCGCTTGTGGCCACAGGCTTTAGCTATGAAAGTGTAGATCGAGTGGATCAAGCGAAAATCCTCTTAGGCATCATCCCTTTCATAGCGGACATACGAAGAATGGGGAGTGCCGCGATCGACCTATGTTCTGTCGCTAAAGGGAGAGTAAATGCGTTTTTTGAAACTGGCCTAAACGAATGGGATTTCGCTGCCGGTATGTTGATTGCATCTGAAGCTGGGGCCACTGTAATGAATATTGACGATTTTGGTGGCAAGAACTTGACTCTGGCGGTTAATCCTTCCATCGAAAATCAATTCATAGATTTACTTCATGCAGCTGCGCAAAACTTCAACTAGTAGATATTTCACAGCTCACTTTTAACCCTGCGGAGTCTTTGCCCCTATCATGTTGGAATGAGCACCAAGGTACTTGTGGTTGAAGACGATGAGCGAATCCGGACTGCTGTCAGACTTGCCCTTGAGAATGAAGGATGGGATGTTGTAGAAGCACGCAGTGGCGAAGAGTCACTGCAAATCTTTCCAGATTCTGATGCCGATATTGTATTGATAGACATCATGCTTCCGGGTATCGATGGTTTCGAGGTGTGTCGAACTATTCGACGCCAAAGTGATATTCCAGTGGTTATGGTCACTGCAAGAGATGACACGCATGATGTAGTGGCTGGACTAGAAGCCGGAGCTGATGACTATCTGACAAAGCCATTCGCCCCCAAAGAACTAAGTGCAAGGATCCGAGCCCTTCTCAGAAGAG
>JAQWQL010000020.1 GCA_029244605.1 Acidimicrobiales bacterium
TCATTGAGGAGGGGGCATACGTTGTTCTAGCTGACATTCAAACTGATCTAGGTCGGCAAGTTGCTGAAAGGTTAGGGGCCAAAGCAAAGTTTGTGTTTTGCGACGTTACCAGTGAGGAACAAGTTCAAGAATTAATCTCCGATGCGGTAGGTATAACTGGGAATCTCGACGTAATGATGAACAATGCCGGGGTAGTCGGCGCTAGAGCACCTGTCGACGAGATTCTTCTCGAAGAATTCCAAAAAACAATTGAGATTCTTGTTACGGGCTCATTTCTGGGAATCAAGCACGCTGCCGCAGCAATGAAGGAACAAGAAAGCGGATCGATTATCAATATGGCTAGCACTGCGGGCTTGAGTGGTGGATTCGGCCCCCATGCGTATGCGACAGCGAAACATGCAATAGTTGGTTTAACCCGAAACACGGCCGCTGAGCTGTGCAGATATGGCATTCGAGTGAATTGCATTGCTCCGAGCGGAGTTACAACTCCACTCGCTGCACAAGCTCACCTTGGGGACTTTACGGCGATGGACGAAATTCGTGAAACACTTGCACAGAATTCTCCATTGAAAGGACGAGCGGGAACAGCTGAAGATGTAGGGAAGGCTGCACTCTTCCTTGCATCTGATGAGTCTGGTTATACAAATGGACATTGCCTCACCGTTGACGCAGGATTTACCTCAGGCTCCAAGGCAAATGACCCCCAGCACATGGCGCGAGTTCCCTTTATGCGAGAAGCTGGAAAAGAAGGACTAGGGGATTAGCCTAGGCTGCTATTTTTCTTCCGAAGAACTGATTTTTTTAGCAGATTTTATACCTTTGCTTTGTAGCTCTTCAGCGATCAGCTCACGCAAGGCAAATTTCTGGATTTTTGTTCCGGACATTGGCCATTCATCTACGAAACGTACATACCTTGGTATGCGATACGTCGCAATTTCGTCCTTGCAGAAATCGATAATTTCTTGTTCAGTTGCTTCCTCATCAGGTTTTAATTGAATATATGCTGCAGGAACTTCAACATATCGTTCATCTGGGGCAGCTACTACCTGTACCAAAGCAACCGCAGGATGGGTAAGAAGGTATCCTTCTACTTCGGCTGCGGCGACATTTTCTCCGCCGACTTTGAGCATATCTTTTAGTCGGGAGAGAAAAGTTACACGCCCATCTCCATCTAGTTCACATATGTCACCTGTCCGAAAGAAACCCCTCTCATCAAACACCTCAGCATTTAATTCCTGGTCGCGAAAATACCCATCGAACATGGCTGGGCCTCGATACCAGAGTTCACCGATGCTTCCGTAAGGTAGTTTGTCTCCGGTTTCAGGATCGTGGACCTCTACCTCTAAGCCAGGCATCGGAAATCCACCTTTAGTAAAGCGAAGTTCAGGGTCATCATCTAATTCTGAGAGACCAAGAAAAGCGCAGGCTTCTGTTTGGCCCACTGCATTGAGTAATGGGGCATCAGGTGTCGCCTTCTGAAACTCGCGGAGCCTTTCAGGGACTCCCACACACATTAACGTCCTCAAGGAGTCAAAGTCGTTCTCGTTTCTATCTACGTGAGTAAGAATGGGAAGCCAAATTGTCTCAAATGCTGGGAGTGCTACAGTGCAGGATTCATCTCGTATTTGGGCGAGTGCAACTCCTGGGTCGAAGTATCCCGTATGGAAGTATGTGCCACCAACAAAAATCGACGCGAGCATAAATGCTACGCCTCCGATGTGAAACATGGGAAGAGCTGACCAAATCTTGTCGTCCTCGTTGAGAAGCATCCGTTCTTGGAGTGACATTCCGTACCTACTGAACGCTTCATGACTTAGCAATGCCCCTTTCGGCATAGCAGTGGTGCCGGAAGTGTACATAATTATCGCTGTTTCTCGAACGCGAACTCCAGCCTGTCGAAAATGCACTTCTTCATCGCTTACAGATTCAGCAAGTCGTTCTAGGTCGGTAAGGTTTATTGTTCCCGGCCGCTCGAGTTGATCCAAGACGACTATCGTCTGGAGCTCTGGGGCTTCATCAAATTTCAGAGATGAACTTTCTGATTTTGCTATTTGCGGGAATGTTCGTTGAATGAGTTCGTTGAAATTTGTTCCAGTGTCTGATGCGCTTGTAAAAACAACTTTCATTCCGGCATGAACAATTACTTGTCCAAGCTCTCTGGGTTTGAATCGAGAATTAATAGGGGCACATATTGCTCCAATTTTCGATGCCCCAAGCATTATGGAAACAGTCTCGACGCATTCACCTAGGAAGTAACCGATACGGTCCCCTGGCTCTACACCCAACGCAAGCAGGGATTTAGAAATATGTTCTGCTTCGCGAGCGATGTCGCTATAGCTATGGCGTTCGTCACGGAAAACTATCGCTTCTTTTTCTGGGTGAAGATCTGCTCTCATATCAATGAGGTCACCAAGTGTTGTTGTGTTTATCCAACTACGTTTTTCTTTCATTCAACAAAACTAGCTAACTTCCTGATGTGAAACAAAATAAGTGATTTGTCGTCGTCGTACATTTGTCAGTTGAAAATAAAGAATTTACCATATGGGAAGAAACAACAAGTTGAGATTGGAGGAGAAGTGACAGAAGAAGCACCCTTACTTAATGATGAAGCAGATCACCCCTATGATGTGATGTGGGAAAGTGATGGCCGTCGAGTAGTAGCTATGGATTCAGCACGCTATGTCGATGCTCGCAACCGTGACCGTGATGTGGTGGTGCCCTCGTCCTACCTTGGAGTTTTGCCAGCTCGTTTGATGGCTCCACACAGGCCGCGAGCAGTCATAGGTCATGATGGCTGCATAGGAAAAGATGGAGCAGGGATCGCAGGTCTGTGGTACCTCGAAGCGATTGGTATTCCAGCCGCAGCCGCAGATGGCATGAGTGCAGAACTAGGTAACGGCATTGACTTGTATGAAACAGGAGTTATATCGCGAGTGAATATTCTTGCTGAACGAGCAGGAGTTGAAGAAGGCATGAGCGTCTCTGAGGCAGCAGAAGTACTTATTCTCAACGACCCTGGAGATGTTACGGCAGGAACCAAGATACGGCGTGAATCAATGGCCACCTCTAACGCTGGTAGGGAGATTATAGTCACAGATTCAATTGTCTTTGCATTACCCGAAGATTCAAATAATGTGCTCGTGACGGCAGGCCATACCGGACGATCGGGGGCGAAATTCTTGCTCGAAGTTTCACCACATGGGTTTATCTGCTCAGATGGCGGCATGAGCAAGAATAACGCTGGAATAACTGGTTTAGAGACAACCGAAGAGCATGGTTTGGCTGGCGCCTGTTGTGATGCTTGGAGTGCGCCCGTTGGCGATGCTTTCAAAGCTTACTTTGAGGGTTTAATCAGCGCGTGCAATAAGCCTGCAAGGGAACGGGGTGTCGAAGTTGGGATGAGTGTGAAGGATGCTGCTTTTGCACTTCTCGAAGAGAAAAAGAATGACTAACACACTTGTTGCCGGCTTTTCAAGTGAATTTTGGGAAAGAGCTCAAGAAGGAGTTCTTGTTCGACCTGTATGTCAATCTTGTCAAAAAAGTTTCTTTTCGCCCCAAGTCCTGTGCCCGAGATGCCAGTCAGATGCTTGGGAATATAAAGAAAGTAGCGGTACAGGTGCGGTGTATAGCTTTACAGTAATTCATCGACCTCCGGATATTCACTTTCCTTCTCCACTTGTTGTCGCCGACATTCAACTTGATGAAGGTTGGCGAATGTTTTCATGGATAGTGGGGATTTCTGATAGCAAGATCGAACTTAATGACAGAGTAAAGGTAGCATTTATAAACTTTTCAGGACGGAAACTCCCAGTGTTTGAACTAGCAAAAGAAGCTATATGACTGTTGGCTTATCAATCCGGAGAAATGCGGTTAGGTATCCCGAGTCGCCGGCGATCTTCGGAAGCGCTGAATTTACCTATAGCCAGCTAGATAAGCGAACAAACAAAATTGCCCACTATCTGTCGTCCTTTCTAAACAAAGGTGACCGAGTTGCGCTATTTGTCGCGAACAGACCCGAGGTATTGGAAATTATCGGAGGTGTTGCAAAAGCAGGGTGTGTATATGTCGGTTTAAATTTCAGACTTGGCGACAAGGAACTTCAACAGATTTTTGAAAATTCTGACCCGTCTCTTCTGATCACAGATGAAGAACATCTAGTCCAAATCTCTTCGATAGCTGAGGAAATGGGAATCCCAGTCCGTAATTTAGACTCAGATATGTGGGAGGGGGATCTTTCCTCGATGTCTGATCTTGTTCCGGAGACTCTTCACGACGTCCGACACGATGATGATTTTTGCATCGTTTATACCAGTGGAACAACAGGAAGGCCAAAGGGAGTTCTCTTCGACCATGCACGGGCTATTCAGCATGCCACGGTGGCATGTTTGGAGTATGAGATAACTGCGGATACTAGGTATATGATCCAGATTCCGCATAATTCGAGTGTGAACATTACGATTGTTCCCTGCTTGATAATAGGTGCAGCAATGGCGTTTAGAGATAGCCGAAACTTTGACCCAATTGGATTTGCTCGCGAGGTGGAAGAAGAAGGTGTAACACATAGTTTTCTTGTTCCCACACAACTGATGAGGCTTCTCGATAGGCTTCCTCGTGACCTCGACCAACAGCTTGGGGGACTAGTGACGTTGGGGTATGGGTCTTCTCCAATCTCACCGAATAGGCTACGTGAGTTAATCGACCGTTTCGGACCTATTTTTAATCAATTGTATGGTATGGCTGAGATCGCTTCAATTGGAACGATTCTTCGAAAGGAAGATCACCTGAGGGGCTTGCAAGAGGATCCGCAATTACTTGCATCATGCGGGCAACCGTCCTATGCCGTTCAAGTCCGGGTAGTTAATGAAGCCGGAAATGACGTTGGCATAGGAGAAAGGGGCGAAGTAATTTTTGCTGGACCTCATGTAATGAAGGGCTACTACCGGGACCCAGAACGAACTGAGGAAGTACTGATTGACGGATGGATGCATTCGGGTGACATCGCGGAAGTGAGTGAAGACGGATTCATCTTTATTGTTGATAGAAAAAAGAATCTGATTATTAGAGGTGGTTTAAATATTGCACCTACCGAAATAGAGAATGTTTTGTACAGGCACGATCAAATCCTTGAAGCCACTGTAATAGGTATTCCAGACTCAGAATGGGGCGAAGCGATAATAGCTATTGTTGCACTTAAAGAGGGCGCATCAGTCGAAAGTGACGAACTTCGACTTCATTGTCGAACTTCGGAACTCACGTCAATAAAAATTCCAGAGCGTATCGAAATTTGGGACTCACTCCCGAAAAACGCAGTAGGCAAAATTGCTAAGAATGATATTCGAGAAAAGTTCTGGGGAGAAGGTAGGCAAGTCTAATGGCGCTTAACGCTGCGATAGCCGGTATCGGCTTGACAAAGCAAGCTAAATTTCTAGATTCAACAAGTATTTCTGTATGTGTTGAAGCATTGAAATTAGCGCTTGAAGATGCAGGGATGCAGCTATCGGACATTGATGGAATTTCGGCTCGCTGGCCCGGCCCAGGAGGGACATCATTCGACCCTGGTGTTGTAGATTGGACAGAAATTTTAGGTTCTTCCTTCCGCTGGGTAGGTGACACGTACCCTCAAGGTGTTCCAGGAGTACTCGATGCAGCAGCTGCTATTTCAACTGGCTTGTGTGAAGTCGCTGTCGTTTTCGGCGGACAGGCAGGAGTGCTAAGTAATTCCAATCTAGCTTCGTACACTCGTCCCGTTAATGAATTTGTAGAACCTTGGGGGCTTTTTACCGCTGCGCATTTCGCACTAATCGCACAAGTGTATTTCCAGCGTTATCAACCCGACAGACAGAGACTCTCTGATGTAGCAGCCACAATACGGAATGCCGGATCGATCAATCCTAAGGCGGTTATGTATGGCCGAGGCCCCTATAGGGCTGAAGATATTACAGACTCCCCACTTATTTGCGAACCGTTTCACCTTCTCGATCTTTGTCTTGCAACAGAAGGTGCATCAGCAGTCGTAGTTACAAGTATTGAAAGGGCCAAAGATTGTCCGAATAAGCCTGTAAAAATTTTGTCCGGAAGTTCCGAATGGTATAGGCAACAGTATGTGAACCCTCCTCGATACGATGAAGTGGGAAAGATTGGTAAAGACGCTATCTCACGGACCTTTTCTGCAGCAGGTCTAGCAGCAACTGATATAGACCTTTTCGAACTTTACGATATAAACACTTGGGAAATTGTCCGACAATTTGAAGTTATGGGTTTATGCGAGGAGGGTGAAGGAGTCGATTTTATTCATGAGAATGGAATTGGGTCGAATCAAAAATTTCCTACAAATACCGACGGTGGTTTACTGTCTTTCAGTCATACAGGGTGGGGTGGACCAACTTTGAAGATTGTCGAAGCAGTCAACCAGCTTCGGGGAAATGCTACAACTGGGCAAGTGCAAAAAGCTGAGACAGCGTTGGTTACTGGGGCTGGCTCTGGAGCCCAATATTTTAACGCTGCGATATTGAGTGTGGACTAATAGCCAGTTCGATGCTAATTTCCAAAGAACTCATCTTGCACAGAAGATTGGAGTAGATATGGAAACCATAAGAGACATGGAACCGCCTCCACACATCGCGGGCATCCAACATTTCGTTGATTACAAATCTGTAGATGAAATTCTAAAATCAAAAGATTTCCGACAAGGGTCTCATCAGGAAAGTCAGCCGTTCTTTGGAAGATCGCTACTTACTATTGACCATGGAGAACATTTCGACCGGCGCAGGCTCGAGGCCCCGCTTTTTCGTAAAGAGGCCCTTGAGTATTATGAACGAGAAGAGCTGCTTCCACTAATAGCTAAATCTCTTGAAGAATGTGAATTGAATAGAGATGAAGACGGAATAGTCCGTGCCGACCTTTGCTTGCTAGTCCGAAATATGTTGGCCAGAATCTCCGCTGTCACAACTGGGATAGATGGGGTGGATACCCCCGAACGTACAGATGCTTTCCGAACATATGTTGAGCAACTGGGAACTGGCGCAACAGTTGAATGGTCAACCGAAGACCACGAAGAGGTCATCGATAGAATCTTAAAAATACGAGATAGTTTCGTCGAAGAGTTCTACGGTCCATCAGTAGAACGTCGCCGTGAACTTATCTCTGCATTTCAAGCAGGTGACATCTCGGAAGGTGAACTCCCTCGAGATTTACTCACGTTGATGTATCTTCACTGGAATGAGGATTGGGATGATGAACTTCCTTTAAGGGAAGCGACCTTGTACACGGTTGCTTCGAGCCAAACAACCACGCATGCAGTTCCGCATATGATGATGCATCTCCACCAGTGGTTCGAAACACATCCGGAAGACTATGAAAAAAGATTTAATCGTGAATTTTTAAAACGTGCAGGGCATGAAGCCATACGTCTTCATTTGCCGTCCCCTGCTTTATTGAGAATCGCATTGAAGGATGTAGTTCTGAGCGATGGAACAGAGATAGCTGAAGGGGAGCGCGTCGCATGTCTATTCACCCCAGCGAACCGTGACACTTCTGTCTTTGGTGAAGATGCAAAATTATTTGATCCTTACCGAGAAGCTGATGGAGTCAAACCTTGGGGATTTGCATTCGGTGGGGGAGAGCATACATGTATTGGCCGAACTCTAGTTACTGGCCTCTCGGCAAGAACTGATGGAGATGAAGGCACGGATGGAACACTCGTGAATATAGCGCTAGCACTTTTCGAAGCAGGCATTGAACTAAATCCAGCGGAAATGCCTGCATTTACAGAGTTAAGTTATCACGATGCTTATGGGAGTTTCCCAGTGATCCTGCGAAATCTCTAGATCAATATGTCCCACACTAATCTTCACGTCAAGATTGAAAAACTGATTTGTCAGGGAACAGGCTATTGCGTTCGCTTAGAACCTGAAATTTTTACCATGGGAAATGATGGATTAGGTGAAGTTTTAATTGAAAGACCAGACGAATCGTATGAGGAAACGCTCGAAGAGGCTGCAACGTTGTGTCCAACTAGAGCGATAACTTACTGAAACTTTCGGTTATTGAACGGGAGCGGGGTCAGCGGCACTATATTCCTGGAGGAGCTTCTCTGCGTTGATAGTGCTTCCATCTCCGGCGCCGATTTGCACAGGAGGCCAGTGGCCGTTTCCGAATATCACTAATACTGTGACTCCCTCTTCGCCTGCGATTAATGGCCCATATCCTCGATTTGCTAGCCCAATTCGTATGTCACCTTCATAGAGCCATTTACCACTGACCTTCTGACTTCCCTGAAGAATAATTTCTGAATAGTCGCAAGCATGTGTGTGGGCTTCTACTCGACAATTCGGGGGAAAATAGACTTTGAAAACAGTGGGCGATGAATCCTCAGTGGGAAGTCCTATCCGGTATTGAGTGGTCTCGATACCAGTTTCTTCCATCCACACTTGTCCAAGTTGATCCCATGAAGTCACTACATGTCCTCTGCGAGTGAGTTCTTCAGCGATCGTGTCAGGAGTATCCTGTGCTACTTGGTCTCTAGGGTCAGTTGAAGTTGTCATAGTGGTCCTTACTAGAAATTATACTTGTTCGTAGATCATCCAAAGATCATGGAAAAGCCGGCTGGTTTCAACGGTTCCGTCAAACACCGCTTTTCTCGCTTCGCCGGTAATTGCGTAATTTTCAACCATCTCTATTCCTTCGTCGCCATGGTCTTGGTCAGCAAGAATGTGCATAGTCCAAAAAATTACATCTTCATCCGACATTCCGTAGTTATTTTTGAAGGCAGCGACCATTCGCGTAAACGTTTCTGGGACAAAGGATTCAAGTCCTATTCCAATTGCTGATAGAGGGACGTACCATTCACGGCAGAGTCCCATAAATTCGAAATAATCAGTAACTCTTCGTCCAGCTGGTCTTTGTTCAGCTGCCTTTATCGCATCAGTGTCAGATCCGAGAGCTTGTGCGAATTGAAGAAGCAGTTCAGGGTGGGCATCAGTTTGAGTTTCATATCCGGTGCATTCTTCTGCGAGATTTTTCACTAAAGAAGTTCGGACATCTTCATGAGGGCATCGAACGTAAATGGCCCCAATCCAAGGAAGCATCTTTGAGATGTGAAGATAGAACTGTTCAGTGAATAATTGCAGTTGGGGAGTAGTGATTGATCCATTCTCCAGACCGTTTACCAATGGGTGATCATACATCCCGCGTCCTGGTTTCATGCACTCTGTCCTTATTAAACCTACAAACTCTGCTGGAGTCATTTCGGCGAGTTCATTTGTGTCTACATGGGTCTCGGTCATTGTCATTGCTGGATCCTCCTAGGGGTTATAGTAACAGTTTACAACGGAGATTTCCTCCTGTCATTATGTAAGTTCACTTCCTCTGCGGTGATAATGCAAGTAATATGTGAAGACTGACGGGATTCACTGGAGGCTAGGTGTCATTACCAATTGAAATAAGCTCTGATCATAAACAAATGATTGATGAATGTCGAGCGTTAGCTAACGAGGTCGAACCTTTCTCGATCGAAGCTGATGAGTCAAGCGTAATGCACGGTCCCACTTTAGATGCGTTTCGTTCGAGTGGGCTTTCTAGCCTTATGGTTCCAGCCGCTTATGGTGGAAGGTTCGATCAAGTAGATCCACTTGCGGTGTGTCTGGCTCGTGAGGTTTTTATGAAAACCTCGTCTCATTTAGACTCTTTATTTGCTTTGCAAGGTATCGGAAGTTATGCGATTTCTCGTGCTGGTTCGGACTCGCAAAAAGAAGAGTGGCTTCCAGCAGTAGGAAAAGGTGATGCATTGGCAGCTCTTGCTTTGACCGAACCTATAGCTGGTTCTGACCTTAAAGGGATAAATACAAAAGCCGAGGTGACAAAGGATGGATTGATCTTAACTGGGGCAAAATCGTTTATTTCTAACGCTGGTTCTGCTTCTTTCTATACGACGCTAGCGAAAGAAGGGGATGGATATTCGTTGTTTCTTGTGCCTGAAGGTGTCGACGGTTTAACAGTGTCACCATCTCCCGAAATAATTGCACCGCATGTTCTAGGTGAATTGTCCTTTGACAACGTTGTCCTCCCAGAATCTTCGAGATTGGGAGAACCTGGTGCAGCGTTTCGTCATGTCTTGGCTACTCTTTCTGTGTTTCGAATTTCTGTTGCTGGCGCTGCTGTTGGTTTGATGCAAGGAGCTCTTGAAGAGGCAGTTCGTCATTGTTCTAAACGAGAGCAATTTGGAAGGCCTCTGGCTAAACATGGCCCAGTTGCGACTCTGTTAGCCGATTCATGGTCTGATCTAGAATCAGCACGTCTACTGACTTATCAAACTGCTGCAATGGCGGCTGATGATCCGGAAGGAAACTTGGATCGCTCTTCCCTTGCAAAATTGAATGCAACAGAAGCTGCTACAAGAGTGGTTGACAGGTGTGTACAGTCAATGGGACGTTGGGGTTTGATCAGAGGGTCGAAGATCGAAAAATATTATCGTCAGGCTCGCCCAATGCGGGTATACGAAGGGGCCTCAGAAGTTTTGCGATTGGGGATTGCGTCACGGCTAGTGAAGGAGCTTGGGGATGGATCTTAACCTTGCGGGTAAGGTAGTCATAGTTACCGGTGCTAGTCGGGGTCTCGGTGAGGCGATCGTAAAAGATCTTGCCGATGAAGGAGCATTTGTAATTGCTGCTGCAAGGTCGGAAAGCGCGTTGAAAAAAATCTCCGAGTATGCTCCTGATCAAATAGCCGTTTG
Organism: Acidimicrobiales bacterium; assembly: GCA_029244605.1. Classification (GTDB taxonomy): domain Bacteria; phylum Actinomycetota; class Acidimicrobiia; order Acidimicrobiales; family UBA8592; genus UBA8592. The sequence continues at coordinate 10,730 of JAQWQL010000020.1, forward strand.
TGTCGCAGATATGGAAAATCGTAACGAAGTGCAAGGGCTAGTTAATTTTGCTCTTGAAAAATTTGGTTCTCTGTATGCGGTGGTTAACAATGCTGGGATTGCTCCTGCTGGGAAGTTTGTTGAGGTAGATATAGAGATTATGGAAAAGACATTTGCGGTAAATGTCTTCGCTCCTGCGATTCTTGCTAGGGAAGCTGCGAGATACTTTATTGAAAGTGGAATTGAAGGATCGATAGTAAATATTGCATCGACCTCTGGCCTTAAAGGGAAGGCTTTGCTAGTTGGCTATTCCGCTTCTAAAGGAGCGATGATGAGGTTGACGGAAGCACTTGCAGCCGAATGGGCTCGATTTGGAATCAGGGTCAATACGATTGCGCCCGGCGCATTCGTGACCGATGCCCAATCAGCAGTTTTAGAGGATGATAAAACTCTTGATGCGCGTTTAAGAAAAATCCCGCTTCGGCGCATGGGAGAACCGTCTGAGATTGGAGCTCTAGTTTCTTATCTGGTTTCAAGTAAATCTGGATTCGTGACAGGTTCATGTTTCGTTGCAGATGGTGGTGAAGTAAACTCGCTTTGATAGGGGGAAATATGTCTACAAATTCTGACCACAGTACTTTAGGAAGTGATGTTCTTTTATCCGGCGAGGTTGCTGCGATGTCTCATAAGTTCGCTGAAGGTTATGCGAGAGTTCGAGATGTAACAGATCGTGACGGCGCCGTGCCTGCCTGGGCTAAGGCGTTATATATGGCAGCTGCAGCTGCAGTTAAGGGTCACGACTCACTACTTATGAAAGAACTTGGCCGTTCGAAGGATCTAGGGTTGTCGCTAAATGACGCCCGCGGAGCTGCATTGACAGTGTTCATTAGTAGAGGTGAGAGTGTATATGCAAAGTTTACTGCTGCTGTTAATGATCTTTATGGGGAAGAGATCGGAGATCCGGGTGAAGCTTCTCCAGATTTTAAATTAGATAAGGATGCATGTTTGGAATATTTCGAAGGCTATTTCGGATTCATTCCAACTTACGTGCAGCTTATGGCTGAAGAAGCTCCAAGGGCCCTTGAAGGCTATGTCCTTATGCGAGAATTTTCTCTAGCTGAGAATTTGCTTGATGCTAAGCATGTCGAACTGCTTCTTTGCACAGTAAACGCAGCTGAATTTTCATCTCGCTTCGTGAATGTTCATGCGAATGGAGCTAGAAACGCTGGAGCAAGTGAAGCCGAAATTGTCGAATCAGTAATCTGTGCACTGCCAGTATCAGGAGTTGCATCTTGGCTTCCCGGTGCAGATGGAATTATGGAAGGTCGAGATTAACTCGTTGCCGATGTCTTAGAAATCTTGGGAATCGAGGTGCACGACCTGATGAGTGATCTTCCCATTTTCGATGGTTAAGATATCTTTTCCTGCCGCAATTAATGTATCTCCAACCATTCGCCAGAAGAAAGTAGCCTTTTCATTTTCGATAATTAATTTGTCGAAAAATATTTCCGCAGAACCCAAACGCTCAGGGACGGTGTTGAAGTATTCCTGTATCTCGGTTATTCCTTTATAAATAGTGCCACCACGTTCCAGAACAGCGTGAGCGGCGTAGTCGTATGCCATCTGCTTGGGATCTCCGCGCAAAACTGCACTAATATGATTTTCAGCTACTTCTGAAGTGGTCCGGTGGACTGTTTCATTTTCCATCCGTCTAGCTTGCCTGTGGTTTTACTATCTTGCAAGATTAAGGATTGCTATGAATAAAATTGCAGATGTTTATACGGTTCCCGATTTACTTGTGCGTGCAGCAAATAGAGCGGGAGACGATAAGGCAATTCTTTTTCCTGATCTCGAAATCACATACTCAGAACTTTACGACCGCGCAGTGGTATCTGCTCGCTCCTTAGCGACATTAGGTATTTGCAAAGGCGACCATATCGGAATTCTCATGTCGAATTGTCAAGAATTTGTTGATATCTTCCTCGGATCTCAACTATTGGGAGCCTGGCCTGTACCAATTAACGCTCGGTATAAAGCAAGAGAATTAAGTTACGTTATTAAAAATGCTGATTTAAAGATCCTTTTTACGACCGACAGAATCGTTGAGCATGTAGATTTCGTGGCCCTTTTACGTGAAGCATTCCCTGATCTTGATAACCAAGATGACCCTAATCAACTAGATATGGATGATGCGCCTCTACTCAAAAATATTGTACTTTTCGGAGAAAGGTCGCCTGCTGGCATGATGGGCCAAGGTGTATTTGAAGAAATGTCCGGAGGAACTACTGAAGCAGCAGTTGAACTGTCTCGATCTCGGATCGCTATACGTGACATTGCCATGATGATGTACACATCGGGAACGACCGCTATGCCTAAAGGCTGTCCAATCTCCCATGAGGCCCTTATTAGACCAGCTCTTGAAGCTGGGAGAACACGGTTCTTTCTAGATAAGGAAGATCGAATGTGGGACCCATTGCCAATGTTTCATATGAGCTTTGTTCTTCCTCTCCTTGCATGTATGGATGCAGGAGCTGCGCTCTTGACTATGGAACATTTTGAGCCAGGTTTAGCGATCGAATATATGGAGAGGGAGAAGGCAACGGTCAATTTTGCGAGCTTCCCGACGATCACTGAGGCGTTGCTTAATCACCCAAACTATGATCCAGGTAAATTGAGAGTTCGCCTTGTAAATAACGTTGGCCCTGCAAAGATGCTTGCTTCGATGCAAGAAAGGATGCCAAAGGCAACTCAGATAAGTGCATATGGCATGACCGAATGTGGCGGCGTTTCGTGCTTTGGTGATGTTAGCGACAGTCTTGAAAAGAGAACACAAACGAGCGGCAAGCCATTTCGCGGAATCGAAGTACAAATTCGAGATATAGAGACAGACAATATTTTGGGTCCTAATGAATCTGGGGAAATTCTTGTACGAGGGTATTGTCTCTTTGAGGGTTACTACAAAGACCCAGAAAAGAACGAGCACGCATTCACAGAAGATGGATGGTTTAGAACTGGTGATATTTGCTCACTCGATGAGGAAGGAAGAGTGACCTACAAGTCTCGACTAAAAGATATGCTGAAGGTAGGCGGTGAGAACGTGGCAGCGGCAGAAATTGAAGGCCTCCTTTCTGGACATCCTGAGGTAGTCCTAGCTCAAGTAGTCTCAGCTCCTGATGCAAAGTATATGGAAGTTCCCGCTGCCTACATACAGCTTGCAGATGGCGCTGAAGTTTCAGAAGATGAAATAATTGAATACTGTAAAGGAAAAATATCGAACTTTAAAATACCTCATCATGTCCGGTTTATCTCTGAATGGCCGATGTCTGCAACGAAGATCCAAAAAGTTCGACTTCGCGAAATGATTGCAGAAGAGCTCGACGCCTGAGAATAGGTTTAGATGAAATAGCTATGAACTATTTGTTTCGGAGTTCGCGCTTGAGTATTTTCCCTGTCGGGGCTTTGGGTAACTCATCAACAAATTCCACACTTCTTGGTTTTTGGTAACTCGCAAGGTTCTCCTTAGCTGTCTGAATTATTTCAGCTGAACTAGCAGACCGGCCGGGTTTTAGCACCACGAAAGCCTTCACAGATTCTCCCCATTCATCATCGGGTATGCCTACAACCGCGACTTCAAGTACAGCATCATTTTTTGCGATGGCCTCTTCTACTTGGACAGAATATATGTTCTCACCGCCTGAGATGATCATATCCTTTGCTCGATCAACTATGAAGCAGTAGCTGTCCTCGTCCCAAGTAGCAATATCTCCAGTCCACATCCATCCTTCACGTATGGTTTCAGACGTGAGATCTGGACGTTGAAAATAACCAAGCATATTAGCTGGAGATTTTACGATGATTTCTCCAGGGGTCTTTCCATCTTTGGGAACTAAATTTCCATCTTTGTCAACGACTTTGACAGAAGTAACAAACCCTTCTCTGCCGCACGAACGAAGGCGTTCAGTTCTATGCCCATCTCGGATAGCCCGTATGTGGTCCTCCTGAGAAAGAAACGTCATGGTTGTTCCTTCAGTTTGCCCATATCCCTGTATCAGCGTGCATGGAAATGCATCTAAAGCCTCTGCGATAACCCGGCTTGGCATCGGGCCACCACCGTATTGAATGTTTCGAAGCGAACTCAGGTCATAGTTGTCGAAATCCTCTACGGCCATCATCCAGTTGAGCATCGTTGTTACTCCAAGGAATGCGGAAACCTTCTCATTTGAAATAAGTTCTAGAGCGAGGGTCGGTTCAAAGTTCATTAATACGAGCGGGCATCCGTGCGCTTGATAGTTCATTGCGAGAACAACTGGAATATGGAACATCTGACCAGTCAGCATGTAAACATCAGAAGGAACAATTCGTTCCGCTACGGTCTGATTTAACATTCCGTACCAAACTGATTTGTGCGAATGTAAGGCCCCTTTGGACTCGCCGGTCGTTCCACCTGTGTATAGAATAAAAAAAGGATCGTCGCCGTCGATGTGATCGGAGTTAATCGGCTCGCAGTCGCTACTTGACTCGATTAAACGTTCGAAGCTCCCGTTTCCTAGAGGGCCGAATTCAAACCAGTATTGGATAGGGGTATCCTGTTGCTTCAATAGTGCTTTTTCGTCGGCCAAAGCATCTCCAGAGATCAAGACTTTTGGCGTTCCATTTCCGATTATCCTAAGTAGCTCTGGAGTTGACAACCGCCAATTCATTGGTTGTGCAATAAGGCCAGCTCGACCACAGGCATAGAATGTCGCTATATTCTCAATTGAGTTTTGACTTAGAATAGCTACGCGATCTCCCTTATCTAGGCCAAGGTCTAGAAGACCATTTGCGAGTTTTCGAATAAGGTAGTCGAAATCGGCGTAGGTTATTCTTTGGCCTGTAGAAGCGTCAATTACTGCTTCATTGTTAGGGGTTAAACGGGCCCATTTCTTGGGGATCGAACCGATATTCATTTATTCGTCTTACTAGACGTAACAGTAGAAAACAAATTAAGAATCTTTCTGGAACAGTCCATTGGGAATATGAAAATCTTATATCCCTGATTTTCCGCCTTCTCGGAGGAATGGCTCAGGAGTTGAATATGGTGGGTCACCAGGTTTTGATCCCGTGGTTGCTCCGCCGTCGACGACAAGACAATGTCCGTTAGTATTTCCTGATTCGTCTGATGCTAGGTATAGGGCTGCGTTTGCAACATCGATTGCTTGTCCAGGCCTGCCGAGGATGGGTGAGAGTTCAGCAAGTCTTTCTTTAACTTCTGAGACTGCCTCGTGATCATCCAAGTGTGCTTTTGCGACAAGTGGGGTAGCGGTTGACCCTGGAGCAATGCAATTTACGCGGATTCCGTATCTGCATAGTTCTGCAGCAACGTTTTTTGTTAACCCCACAATGGCAGTTTTGGCAGCTGAATAGGCGTGCGGCCCCCATCCTCCGTTTACTCCGGCTGTACTTGCTAAATTTATAATTGATCCGGCTCCGTGCACTTTCATTGCTTGAGCAGAGTGCTTGATTCCAAGAAATGTACCGATGAGATGGATTTGGATCGTAGCTTCGAATTCCTCTCTTGTGATTTGAGTTATCGGCCCTCGTGCACCGACAACGCCAGCATTATTAATCATTATGTCGATTTCTCCCCCATAGGTATCAATGGCGAAATCAACAAGGCCAGATACATCATCTTCGTTAGTGACATCACACTTATAGAAAACTGCAGAGTCTCCAAGTTGATCTGCAACCTTATTTCCAAGGTCAAATTGAATGTCGCCTATGACCACTCTGGCGCCTTCCTGGATAAATCTTTCAGCAGTGCACGCGCCTATACCCGATGCTCCACCTGTTATTACTGCAACTTTTCCATCCAATCTCATGGCTATCTCCTGTTAATGTTGTTGGGTTTGCACTTTCCCAGCTCTGTACCAAGCTCCGACTGCTGTTATTAATATTGCTAATGTAGCTAACCACGAGTATATGTAAGTATCGGATATGTCCACAAGAAGGCCGAATCCCGCTGGCGTAACTAGGGCCCCAAGGTAGTAGCCGGTCATAGTAACTCCAGTGGCTCGTCCGACGCTTTTGGGAGCCTTGTCGATGACTGCGGCATGCATCGTTCCTATGGCAGCTAATTGAGTTGATACACCGAGTGTGAGCCCAATGACAACTATGAAAGTTCCGATAGCAGTCCCAAGAATAACTAAACAAACCGACAAAGCACTTATGCTTAAGAGCAGCATCATGAGAGGTATTCGTTTGAGAGCTCCAAGACGATCAGCCCAAACGCCATTGCAAATCATGACAATGACACCAGTGAAAGAAGCTATAGCCATAATGCCACCGGATAAACTTGCGGGAGCGTTAAGTGACTCTTCTAAATATGAAACTGTCCATGAATACAAAGGTTGCGATCCTCCAATCAATAGGAAAGCTGCTATCCCGAACCAGTAGAAGTCTTTAGGGAGTCTAATAGGCGCTGATCCTGTGTTTGATTCTGAACGGTCATCGCTTAGAAAAACATAAGTAAGTACTGCCGTCGCCGAAGCAACGAGCGCATTGAACACTAACACTCGTTGCCATGACCAATAATTTGCCGCCCAAGGTGCAAGTGCTGCAGCTATTGTTGCCATCAGAGGGACACCTGATGTCTTTACAGACATGGCTAACGTCCTGCGTTCAAGAGGGACGGCATGGCCGATTGCTACGTTGGTGCTTGTATTTCCCAGTGCATAACCCATTCCGCCCACGAGGCTTCCGATGATCCACATTGCATACGAATCAAAAATTGCAATCAAAATTGACGATCCGGCCACCAGCAGCATGTTGATACTTGCGACTTTCCGCGCTCCAAATTTATCTGTGAAACGCCCTGCAGGTATTGAACCGATTCCGGTTGCTCCGAAGTATATGCCGACAATGAGCCCTATTTTTCCTCG
>JAQWQL010000036.1 GCA_029244605.1 Acidimicrobiales bacterium
TGTAGGGGTATTTCGATTCAATGGATGAGGGGAAGATCACATGCTCCCCACCCCACACGGACTCGAAGCCTACTTTTTCAGCTACCTGGCAGATTTCTAAAGCCGTATCGCTTTCCGTTCCAGCGCTGCTTGCAAATGCTAAACCGAATTTCATCGTTCTCCCACTTCCTATCTAGAGGTCTTTAATCTTAGCGTTTGGTTTCCGCATAAGAAGAATTGGTGTGTGCCGAAGGTATTCCTGATATGCGACATCATCTCCCCACCGCTGGATAGAGCGTCTTTCAAGCATTGGAATGCCGCTAATACGTGTTAGTAAAACAAATACGAAGATCGGAGAAATTAACGCTACAAACTTCCAGCCAGAAAGGAGCGGTATAGCCAGAACTGCAACACCAATCCAAAGAACTATCTCGCCGAAATAATTTGGATGCCGAGACCATGCCCATAAGCCGGAACGTATGAAAGTATTAGAATTCTTTGGGTCAGATCGAAATTGGGTTTTTTGGCGGTCAGCTAGAACTTCAATGAGGAATCCAGCCGCCCATAGGGCTAGGCCCAGAACAGCTACCCATCCGAATGTTTCACGTTCTGCACTGGTAATGATCACCAAAGAACAGCTCCCTGTCACTAATACCCATAGAGCTTGAATCGACCACCATGAGAAAAAAGTTCCAGGATGATGCTTGATAGTATCGAATCTCCCGTCTCCTCCTGATTTCTGGGCCCGGAGAAAAAGAAACGAACCTAGTCGAACAGCCCATACTCCAACTATTACGCTCACAATAATCGAGCGCAGATCCAAGTCGGAGCTCCCAACGAGAGCCACAACGATGAGCGTAAGATGCGTCAGTGAACCGACTAAGTCGAAATAGTGCTCGGTTCGATAGAGGTAGGAAGGGATAAAGGCCAACCAATTGATCACAAATGCAGCAGCCGCGCATAAAACAACTACGGGAAGTTCGCCAACCTTCGCACTTCCACCGCTTAGAGCAAAGGCTAGACCAGTTGCAATCCCCAATGTAAGGACCACAGTTAAGAAAGTTAGCCGTTGATGTTGATTCATCACTACAGACTAGCTTCATTGGCCCATGGTGAGTATTTTTACCGGCAACGTAAGACTGCTAGCGTAAGTGATCTAACTAATTAAAGGGACACAATGATTATTATCACAGCAACGTTTACCCTAGCTGACCCTGATAAACAGAATGGTGCGGTAGCGAAGGCTATGCCACTTCAACAAGCGACACGAGATGATGAAGATGGCTGCCATGCATACGTATTCTCGCCAGACCCTTGCGAAAGTAACCGGATAGTTGTTTTTGAACTGTGGGAGGACCAAAGCTCACTTGCAAACCATTTTGACCATCAGAATTACTTCAACATGGGGTCAATGTTTGGAGAAGTAGGGCTTGCTAACGCTGAAAGCCGAAAATGGAGGGTTACTGCCACCGAGCCGGTTTACGACGAAACTCCCAGAGCGCGAGCTGATTTCTATACTTGTGAGACTCAATCTCCCGAAGATCCGATCATCATTGCCGGGTACATCGATTTGCACGACCCGTCAGAAAGAGCCGAGCTACTCGTAGAATCTGCACCTTTGCAACTTGCTACGAGGAGCCAAGAGTCAGGTTGTCAAATGTATGTTTTCTCTGCGGATCCATGTCGAGAGGAGCGGATAGAAGTGGTTGAGGTTTGGGACGATATGGAATCACTCGCCGCACATTTTGATCATGAAAATTACTTTAATATGGGAAACCTGATCCGCTCAACTTCTGGTCGTGAGTCTGATCACCGTAAGTACCGATGCGATTTTAATGAACCGGTCTACGACGATTCTCGCCGAGCTCGGGCAGATTTCTTTACCTTGTAAATTAGGAGATACTCGCGATTGCTCGAGATAAAGAATCGACAGTCCGGTCTATGTTCGTAAGTTTGTCGAGTCCGAACAGGCCGATCCTAAATGTTGAGAAGTCTTCTGGTTCGCCACATTGCAGAGGGACTCCGCCAGCTATCTGAAGTCCTTGAGCCATAAATTTGCTGCCGTTTTTAATCTCAGGGTCGGTGGTATATGAGACGACCACACCAGATGCCTCGTATCCTTCCGCAGCAACACTTGGATAGCCTTGGTCTTGGAGCAGGCGTCTAACTGCTGCCCCTAATTCCTGCTGGGCGGTTTTCATTGCGGAAAATCCTAAATCCCTTGTTTCTATCATCACATCGCGAAAGTTCCTTAGGCCATCCGTGGGCATAGTGGCATGATACGCGTGGCCCCCCTGTTCATAGGATGACATAATCTCTCTCCATTTTTTCAGGTCGCATGAGAAACTCGAACTCGACGTCGTTTCTAGTAGTTCGACAGCTCTTTGGGTCATCATTACGAGAGCACCACATGGAGTTCCGCTCCATCCTTTTTGTGGAGCGCTTATAAGGACATCAACTCCGCATTCTTTCATATCGACCCATACCGTCCCCGATGCGATGCAGTCAAGTACGAAAATCCCACCTACGTCATGAACTGCTTCAGAAATGGCAGAAAGATAACTGTCGGGAAGGAGCATCCCTGCAGATGTTTCGACATGTGGCGCAAAAACGACTTTCGGCTGTTCAGTCTTAATACGATTGACGACATCATCTAACGGGCAGGGAATGAACGGGGATTGGTTTGCATCACTCTCTTGCTGGGCCATGCAGACAGTGTGGGATGTTGGAATATCTCCGATTTCGAAGATTTGGGTCCATCGGTAACTGAACCATCCATTTCTTATTACAAGTGCGTGCCCATCAGTAGCGAATTGCCTAGCTACGGCTTCCATGCCAAAAGTTCCGCTTCCGGGAACTACAGCTACCGCGTCAGCGTTGTATACCATCCGCAGTGTGTCAGAAATGTCTTTCATCACATTCTGGAAGGATTCTGACATGTGATTTACTGCTCGGTCCGTGTAAACGACTGAGTATTCAAGTAACCCATCTGGATCTACATTAGGTACTAAACTCGGCATAATTTCTCTTTCCTTTGCTTTACTTCCAGACTAGCTGCCCGTCCATTAGACATATTAATTGGAAGGAAACTCTTGTTGGACCATTTCCTCGCTGAGAGCCCAGAGAGCTTTCGCTGTATCTTCATTATAAATATAGGGAAGGTAACCATTCTCACTGGGGTTCCCACCTTCAACACCGACTTTACAATCCCCCAGATACGAACCATTGTTTCCTGCAAGGTCGTCTGTCGTAGCAGCCCATACCTGAGTTGCAGCTCCTGCTTCCATTGATTTAAAAGGCAATCCTCCGGTCTGCTTAGCTTCAGTTGATGACGTTGATCGGGCTTTTACCCGTTCAACCATTTCTTCCATGAGTTCTGGAGTCAAGTGGCGCCCAAGTTCAGTGATGATAACACCCGGGTGCACTGCAAAGCTTTGCAGCTCATCTCCGTAGCGTCGGACAAGTTCACGTGTGAAGTGAATGTTAGCGCTTTTGCTTCGCCCATAAGACTCCCAAGCGCTGTACTCAGTTGTTTCAAAATTTGGATCCTCTAGATCAACATCAGAATGAGTATGGCCAGCAGAAGAAAGATTGATGATTCTTGGCTTGTGTCCGGTTCGAATAGCTGGCATTAAGAGATTCGTTAACAAAAAATGCCCTAGATGGTTCGTACCGAACTGCATCTCGAAGCCATCATTAGTGGTCAGACGTGGGCATGCCATTACCCCTGCGTTATTAATCAAGACATCTATAGCTATTTCTTTTTGAAGAAAACTCTCGGCATATGACCTGATGCTTGACATATCGGCAAGGTCAACTATTCCTTTTTCGAGATCAGCAGATGGAACGGAGGCCCTGATACGGTCTGCTGCTGCATCGATCTTCTCTGGATTTCGAGCAAGCATAGAAACAGATGCTCCAGCACTACTGAGAGCCCTTACCGATTCTTCTCCAAGCCCACTAGATGCTCCAGTTACCACGAAGTGCCGACCGTTAAGGTCTACACCTTCTAGAATCTGATCGGTAGTTGTCTCTGATCCAAATATTGCCATTTATGCCTCCATGAGTAAATCAATTATGTCATCACCCTACAGAATCTCTAGCTATAGCAAAATCTCAAATCATTTTTCCCGACTCTTCCTCATTGAATTAGTTCAGGTACCTTATAGATATGACAAGAAAAACTATTGAGGATATGGTCAACGAGGCCAAATTAGCTATCGAGGAGCTTTCTATTGAAGAACTCAAAGAAGAGATCGCTGCCAGCAGATCCATATTGGTAGATGTTCGGGATTTCCGAGAGCGATTACTGCAAGGGGGAATTCCAGGGGCGATCTCGGCACCGCGAGGAATGCTTGAATGGTGGGTAGATTCTTCAAGCCCGTATTACAGAGAAGAGTTCTCGGTTAATAACCGATACATCATCTACTGTTCTCTTGGTTGGCGGTCTGCGTTGGCAGCAGCGACAATGATGGAACTCGGTTATGAGAACGTTGCCCACCTTGAATCAGGTTTTACCGGTTGGGTGGATGCTGGAGAAGAAGTCGAAGAGGTTGCATCAGGCGGTAAGTGGTTCAACACGAATCATGACGTCATTTCGTCCTTGGTTCCTTCGAATACGGAACTGAATGACTAACAGCCAAAACTCCGCTAAGTCACCTTTTAACGAAGCTACATTTGCATGTTTCGATTTTGAGACGACAGGTTTCTCTCCAAAAAAAGACAGAGTGATAGAGGTCGCAGTAGTGGCCGTTACTCAGGGAAGGGTAGGTACTGGGTGGACGACATTAGTTAATCCAGGGCCTGACGTAGAACTTGGCGCATCACATATCCACGGCATAAAGCGTGACTGGCTTCTCGGTGCACCAAGCTTTGCCGATATTGCAGGAGTCCTTTTCTCGCTTCTAGGCGACAAAGTACTAGTTGCGCATAACGCCAATTTCGACCTTGGGTTCCTGCGTTCAGAACTATCACGGGCAGAGCTTTTGCCCACCGGGCTCCTTTTCCCTCACTGGGACACAATGAAAGCAGCCGATTTCGCAACGACTAAACCTCCGTCCCGTAAGCTCGTTGATGTAGCAGCTGCCTTTGATGTAGAAATCGCCAATGCCCATCAAGCGATGGATGACGCGCTCGCTGTTGCAAAAATAGTTGCTGCAGTTACACCTACTATTGGAAGCTCCATAAGGTTCAGTACGTTCTCTCCACCTGAAGGAGATTTTGAATCATGTGAACCAACTCATCGGCCGAAGTCCTAACTCTCTGCTTCGAGCGTTAGGGGTATAGTAAAGGATTCATTGGACTATCGACCTGTTCTCCTGGCTGTTTCCCCCCTAGCCAAATCTTCAAATCGAAATCCTGCTTTGGTGTTGGATTCACAATCCGCGTCCCATCAGCGACAAAAATTATCGTTATAACAGGTCGAGGTTTCGATGTGAGATTTGGATCAGCCCTATGAAGGGTCCACCCGGCGTGAAAGGTCGCATCTCCGGGAGCCATAGGCCCATAGGTCTCCTCTGAGAGAGAGCTCTTGTTGACCCACTGTGAAATTTTTCGATGGGAGTCATCTGAGATTAGTCCTGCATCGACACTGCCTGATTTATGGGAACCGTTAATGAAGTACATAGATCCGATATCAGCTGTTATTTCAGTAAGCGGCATCCACATAGTAACCGTCTTACCATCTTCGAGAGGCCAGTATGTCTGGTCTTGGTGCCAAGGAGTGTAACCCCCATTGGGTTCTTTTAGAAGCGATTGGTCATGGTAGAGCCGGACTCTATCTACACCAAGTAATGATGCTGCAACGTGAGCAAACCGCTTTGAGAAAACAAATGATTTGCACGTCGAATTTCTTTGCCAGAGATTATGGACCTGCACAAAAGCCTTCCCATAAGTATCTCTCTCTTCCAATGGGCGGTGGTCATAACGTCCTTCGTGTGCAGTTTTTTCGATTGCTGGTCGATAATGTAAAATCTCTTCCGGTGTCGCAAGACCCCGCACGCAGATATGGCCTTTTCGTTCAAAGTCCTCCATGTACGAAGGTGGTAGATCTATCAATCTGTCCATGAAAGCAGCCACCTCCGTAAAGTTCGTTGAGGTAATACGTTGCTAGGATTTAATAGCACTCCCAATGTGACCACCCTCCAATATCGAGAAGCCACACTGATGCATAAATATTAGCTATAGGGTCGAAAGGAGAGGCGCCGTGGAAACCAGATGCTGTCGCGCGATCAGCCCAATATGAAGGGATATGTTGCATCAAACCTGAAGCTCCACTTTCTGGATTCTTTGCATCTGGGTCGCCAAAGCTTTCGCATCGAAGGACTCGCATGAACGTCTTTTCCTCTTCTTCAAGTCCATATTCTTTTAAAGCTTCCACAACAGGTACCCGCCACCGTTCTACTTCGGGTTCATAAATTGCTTCAGCGGTAACCGGGGTAGGCCTTGGTGTAGGTGTAGGTGTAGGGACTGGCGTCGGGGTGGGCAAGGGAGTAGGGGTTGGGATAGGAGTCGGGGTGGGTTCAGGGGTTGGGGTCGGTATCCGACCAGCAGTGACAATTGAATGTGTAGAATTTGCACATCCAACGAGAACCAGAAGAGCAATTATGCCAGAACTCATTATCCGCATTAGCTGAGCCCTAATTCCTCGAGGATGAAGGCTGTTCTTTGGATATATCCATAGGGGGTAAGATGCACTCCGTCTTCCTCTAGCCAATCGGTTGATGCGAAATCTTCGAAGTCCATAACAACAAGATTCGAATAGTTACTCGCTTTTTCGTCAATAGTCGCATTATAGGCATCATCAGAAACCCATTGATCGGTATAGAGATTTAACCAAAATACCTTTACGTTTTCAGGAACTGCCAGCATTGCCCTATCTATGAGTTCTCCGAAACGATTGGGGTCCCCCATAGCGACATCGTTAGTTCCCAAGGCAACAACTACAGCTCCATCTTCAACATTGGAGCGTTCGAGTTCATCAATTCCCTCTGAGGTCATTCTCCCATTCTCAGCGGAAACAACTACATCTAATACCCCTGCATCTAGAAGGCTCTGCGTTAGAGAGATCCCATACATATCGGTCCCAACTGTTAGGGAGTCACCAATAACGACCACAGAGGTCAACGGAGGTTTCGCTGATTTCGATGTCCTTACGACCGGCTCTACAGTCGGTGAGCTACTAACGGTTCTGCTTTCTCCATAAACTTCAATAGCCTTTTCTGAACCCCCACAAGAAATACAAAAAACAGATAAAACAAAAGAGAAGATGAGCCGCAGTAGATCATTTTTTTTTAGATGTTTCGACATGTGTAAACCTAGAAGTGTTTTGAAGAGATGCGAAAGGTCTTTTCGGGATCTATTCCGCAGGCTAATGTAATGGCGTGCCAGTAGAGAATTTTATAATGAAACTAAGTAATAGTTTACACCGCGGGCTCATCAAGTTGTCGGCAGGCCGAAAAGGTTGGGAAGCTGCTGGCATGCCTGTTATAAAGCTCACAACTACGGGACGAAAAACAGGGCTTCCTCGGTCAGTGATGCTTACATCCCCTCACCAAATTGGCGACTCCTTAGTGCTTGTCGCATCAAAGGGAGGGTCCGATTCTCATCCTGAATGGTTCTTAAATTTAGTTGCGAACCCAGAAGTGATCATCGAAACCCGGTCAGGAAAAAAAGAAATGACTGCACAAGTAGTTAATTCTGACGATTACGAAGATTTATGGGGTGAAGTTACGACAAAGTTCGGAAATTACGGGCAATACCAAAATAGGACAGATCGCGTAATACCACTAGTAGTTGTATTCTAACGAAAAAGAATCTCTACCTTTTGAGATAAGCCCATGAACCCTTTCCGGTAAGCTCTTCTGGAGATAGAGGGGGCTTAAATGGAATTAAGGAATAAGTCAGTAGTAGTTACCGGTGCTTCGAGAGGTATCGGGGCAGAGATCGTAAAGGAGTTTGCATCTGCGGGTAGTCGCGTAGTCTTATCAGCGCGATCGGAAGGTGCGATATCAAACCTCGCTCAGGAGGTTGGTGGCACTGCTATTCCTCTAGACGTAAATGACCCTGAAGATGTAAGAACTTACATTGACCGTGTTGAGAGAGAAACTGGCCCGATAGATATCCTGGTCAATAATGCTGGCATAGAGAAAAGTACTTTAATCGAGGACATCACAGAGTCCGAGATTGAAGAAACTCTGCGCGTTAATTTGATTTCACCTCAAGTCTTAACAGCTTCTGCGCTTCCGAGAATGCTTGAGCGAGAAAGTGGGCATCTGGTATTTACTTCTTCTATCGCAGCCACAACAGGTAATCCGGCGATGTCCGCCTATTGTTCATCAAAGGCTGGTTTAACAAGATACGCTGAATCGCTTCGGATGGAACTTCGGTATACGCCACTGAATGTAACGATCCTTCACCTTGGACCTGTAGATACGAAGATGTGGGGCCAGATTGACACTGACCCATTATTAAAAAAAGCTGTAGACCGATTTATGAAGCTGGGGTTTATGGCAGTTGCTGATCCGAGAAAAGTAGCGAAAGCTACTGTAAGAGCTATTGAGAAAAACAAGAAAGAAGTTCGCCTACCAAGACGAATGGGGCCCAATGCCGCGTTAAATGGGTTTCCTACGAAATTATTTGGGGCGTTATTAACTGGAATTGATGTTCGCCAGGAAGGTGGGAAATCCCCCATCCATTGAACGAAATCGTAAATGTGGGCCTGGTGGGGATCGAACCCACGACCAAGGGATTATGAGTCCCCTGCTCTAACCACTGAGCTACAGGCCCGACTGGATACTACCCAGCAAATGGGCATTATGGGAACATGCAGGCCGAAAGCCTCCTAAATTTTTAGGAGGCTTTCTTGCTCCGGGGGTGGGGCTCGAACCCACGACCTGCGGATTAACAGTCCGACGCTCTGCCAACTGAGCTACCCCGGAAGGGATGTCCGTGAGGATACCAGTGTAAACA
>JAQWQL010000040.1 GCA_029244605.1 Acidimicrobiales bacterium
GGTTGTCTGGATCTGAGCTTAAGTCAATGATCCCCACGTTCGCGAAAATAAATTGATGGCCCGTATCGACCTCTCCTAGAAACCGTCCAAGCGCCAGGCAAGAATTTGGCTCGACTGGACCTCCGATGAATATTTCTGGAATTGGATTAGCGTATAGGCTCCACTCTGGCAAAATTTCCTGAGTAGTCGTGCCCGTAGCTTGATTGAGAACTAGGCCTATAGCCCCATCATGTGTGTGCTCAATCATTAGCACCACAGACCTTTTGAAGTTTTGGTCACCCATAAGAGGACTAGCGATGAGAAGCTTACCTGCCGTGTTCAGAGGAGTGACTCCAGCAGATAGTCGATGCTTCGTGTTAGTGCTCTAATGTCGTCGGGTTCAATAGCTGGGAAAGTAGCGACTCGGATCTGATTTCTGCCAATTTTCCTATAGCCCCCGATATCTAAGATCCCATTTTCTCTGCAAATCGATACCAAGGTATCAGCGGAGACTCCTTCATCGAGATCTATTGTCACTACCACCGGGCTTCGCAGATCTGTATCATTTACAAATGGCTTGGCGTACTGATGGCTTTCTGCCCAATCGTAGAGGTGTGTGGATGATTCATCTGAACGAGAGCTGGCCCATTTGAGCCCTCCTTGTCCGTTCATCCATTCAATTTGATGAACTGTCAAGAAGATCGTAGATAGGGCAGGAGTGTTGTATGTCTGGTTCTTTCGACTGTTATCCAATGCGATCTTTAAATCAAGCGCAGCAGGGACCCAGCGTCCGCTATTGGAAATTTCGTTGATTCGGTCTATAGCTGCAGGTGAGCAAGCAGCGATCCACAGTCCGCCATCACTAGCGAAGCTTTTCTGAGGGGAGAAGTAATAGCAATCGACTTCCTCGGGGTCCCAAAGCATGCCGCCCGCGGCTGACGTAGCGTCTACGGCCACAATCGCATCATCGGTCGAGGACCCTTCAGGTCTTTTCAGTGGGATAGAAACTCCGGTAGAGGTCTCATTCTGTGTCAAAGCGTATAGGTCAACATCTGAAGGGGTAGGAGAAGGCGCAGATCCGTACTCAGAACTTATAATTTCCGGAGTGCTTAAATGTGGAGCATTCATAGACGCTTGAGAAAATTTTGATGAAAATTCGCCAAATACTAGGTGTTGGCTTTTCGCCCGGATTAACCCAAAGGTCGCAGCATCCCAAAACAGGGTAGCTCCGCCATTTCCCAAAAGTATTTCCCAATCATTTGGTAACTCAAATAAGCTCGCGATCCCTTCCTGAAGTCTCAGCACCATTTCCTTCACAGCGCTCTGTCGGTGGCTTGTGCCCAAATAGTTTTTTGAAACTGTGGATAGTGAATTTACTGCTTCTCCTCGAACTAATGATGGCCCACTTCCGAATCTCCCGTCATTGGGTAGCAGTTCATCTGGTATTTGGATTGACTTATTTGTCGCCATATCCAGAATCTACTCTGGTTCCTTAGGCAGGTGGCGAAAGAAAGAGGAAAAACAACAAACTTCATTCAAAACACTTAAATGATCTGCATTCTTCCGGCAGATCGACCAAGATGGTGAAACTGAACTTATCGGAGGAAAATTGTCTGATCAATCTCGGGTATCAACACGTGTTGGGGCGATATCGCCGTCTGCTACGCTTGCAGTCACAAGTAAGGCGAAAGAGCTGAAATCCGCTGGTGCTCCAGTCATAGGATTTGGAGCTGGAGAGCCCGACTTCCCGACGCCCGAGCACATCCTTCATGCAGCAAAAGAAGCAATTTCTGACCCAGTTAATCACCGGTATAGTCCGGCTGGAGGATTACCCGAATTGAAAGAGGCGTTAGCTGAAAAAACCAAACGTGATTCGGGTTTGCTTGTTTCTCCAGACCAAGTAGTAATTACGAATGGAGGAAAGCACGCTGTGTACAACTGTATGCAAGTACTTCTCGATGCGGGAGATGAGGTCCTATTGCCTTCTCCCTATTGGACAACGTATCCAGAGCCTATAGCTCTCGCCGGCGCAATAACAAAAGTTATTTCCACTTCGGCAGAATCCGGATTTCGTGTGACCATAGATCAACTTAATGCAGCAAAAACGGAAAGAACAAAAGCTTTGATTTTTTGCTCTCCTTCAAACCCGACGGGGGCAATCTATCCAAGGGAAGAGATAGAAGAAATTGGCAGGTGGGCGGCAAACAATAATATCTGGGTTATTACTGATGAAATATACGAACATTTGGTCTATGGGGGGAATGAACACTTTTCACTTCCTACTCTTGTTCCTGAGATACAGGATCGCTGTATCGTGCTTAACGGAGTAGCCAAGACGTACGCGATGACAGGTTGGCGAGTTGGTTGGATTATTGCGCCTTCTGATATTGCAAAGGCTGCTTCGACATTGCAGTCACATCAGACTTCTAATGTTGCGAATGTTTCGCAGCGTGCTGCGCTTGCAGCGGTTTCAGGCCCTCTCGATGATGTAGAGAAAATGCGAAAAGCGTTTGATAAGCGACGTCAAGTCATGTTCAGGATGCTTTCCCAAATTCAAGGAGTTTCCATTCTCGAACCGCAAGGAGCATTTTACGCATGGCCCAATTTCGAAGGTGTTCTTGGACGTTCATTACGGGGTCGGACTGCTGAGACAACACTTGACCTTGCAGAAATCTTCCTTGAAGAAATCCATGTGGCCTTTGTACCCGGAGAAGCTTTCGGATCTCCAGGGAACGGAAGGCTCTCATTCGCTCTTGGAGATGACGAACTTGAAGAAGGGCTCCAAAGAATTATCGATTTGCTTCAAAGTTAGTTGCGATGAAACCTTCTAAGAGGCTTCCCTACGGTAGCTGGCCTTCTCCTATATCAGCGGATTCCTTAGTCGAAGGCGTCTCAACCGTTGCAGATATGTTTATTGATGGGGAAGATCTGTGGTGGTCAGAGTCCAGGCCAGACGAGGGTGGTCGGACCGCTATCATGTTTCAGTCTGAAAAAGGGCAAGCTCGAGAGGTGACCCCGCCCGATGCAAACGTACGTTCAAAAGTTCATGAATATGGTGGTGGAGCATGGTTCGTTGCAGATCGGTACCTCTATTACGTTGAATTTCGAGACCAGCGTATCCGTCGAATCTCTCCGGATGGAGAAATTGACCTCGTAACCCCAGAGCCACCCGAAAACCAATCTTGGCGGTTCGCAGATGGGCGGATAATGCCCGATGGTACTTCGATAGTGTGCGTCCGAGAAATCCACTACCATCTTGGCGATGAAATAATGATCGAACCAGATAATCAGATTGTCTCAATAGCGATAGACGGTAGTCTTGAAATTAGAGAATTGGTTGTCGGCGCTGATTTCTACGCTTTCCCCCGCCCTTCTCTAGACGGTGAGTTTCTTGCATGGGTGCAATGGGTTCACCCCTCTATGCCATGGTACGGAACTGAGTTATGGGTTGGCCGACTAGAGGCCGGACATATCGTCAACGCAAAAAAGGTTGAAGGAGGTATGGAGGAATCCATAATGCAACCTGAATGGTCTCATGACACGGACCTCTTTTTTCTTAGTGACCGGACTGGGTGGTCGAACTTGTACAGGTTCAGTGATGAAGGAAGTGTCCTTGAATGTGGTGGAGACTTTGACATAGCAGGGCCATTATGGACATTGGGACAATCCAGATATGCGATTTCTCACAACAAGGAGATTTTCATCGCAGCGCGTAGTGGCGAGTCCGATACGTTGATTAGTAATGCTACGGGTGCAGCGATTAATAACTGGGCAACCATTCACAGTGTTCGGTGCTCTTCGTCTGGCTCTCCTCTAGTTGTTGCTTCAACTCACCAATCTGGTCCGACTATTATTCAAGCAGCACCACAAGAAGAGATTATGCACCGCCCGAAACCTCACGGATTGCCGAGTGGATATCTTCCAACTCCTGAGCTTCATGCGTTCCCGACACTTGATGGGGGAAAGGCATTTGCTCTTTACTATCCTCCTGCCCATCCTCATTATCTCGGCTTAGAGTATGAGGATCCTCCTCTTCTCGTCTTAGCTCACGGAGGCCCCACCGGATCAGCACGGAACGAATTGCAATTGGGTTTACGGTACTGGACTAGCCGTGGCTGGGCGGTTGTTGATGTAAATTACCGAGGAAGCACTGGGTTCGGTAGGGGCTATATGGAGGAATTGGATGGGGAATGGGGCATAAAGGATGTTCAAGATTGTGTTGCAGCAGCGGAGTATTTAGTTTCGGAAGGGCTTGCTGACCCAGAACGTTTAGCCATAAAAGGAGGAAGTGCAGGCGGGTTTACTGTCCTCGCTGCTTTAGGGTTCCATTCGATTTTTTCTGCGGGGGCCAGCAGGTATGGCGTGGCTGATCTTGAAACCCTCGCTCTTGACACGCATAAGTTTGAGTCGCGTTATCTTGATCGCTTAATAGGTCAGTACCCAGATGAGCGAAATACCTATGTTGAGCGTTCTCCAATTAACCATTCAGAAAAATTTACTTGCCCCATGATCATTCTCCAAGGAACTGATGATGCCGTTGTCCCTCAAAACCAAGCGGATCATATTGTGTCAGCATTAAAGAAAAAAAATATTCCTCACTCGTACCTACTCTTTAATGGAGAAGGTCATGGATTCAGAAAGGCTGAGAATATAGTGGCAGCGTTAGAAGCCGAGTATTCATTCTTTGCCCAAATCTTTGGGTTTGAACCTGCTGACGAGATACAAGAAGTTGAAATAGTTAGAGATGACTAGGGCCTAATTGCGTTATTTTGCAACTGATAGTTGTCTGCTCATTCCTAGAAGAGTTCCGTCTCGAAGCCATATTTGGCCATCTTCTTCAAGGTAACCATGGGAGACATGCCGTGTCACGAATCTTACGAGTACCCATTCATTCGCAGGCCAATCGACAGTGCTTAGATCTGCCCTAATGTAGACAGTTAGGTCAATCGTAGGCACAAACTGTATTTGGGGTGATGTAGTGAAGATAGGTGGGGGTAGAGCATCTGAAATTGCAACGATTAAAGGAGCGCCTGTCATGGTATGTACGACGGGGCGTATCCACCATGAAAGGTCTGGTTCCCGCTTCTTTTGTCCAATGGTTTCCTGAGTCAATTCTGCGCCCATGGCAGATCTTGTTTCCCACTGCTCACGGAGTCGAATCGGATGTTCGATGATTCTATCGATAGGAGTGCATTCATCTGGAGAGGGGACATCAGGTATCTTCAATTGAGGCGTAGTTGGGCTTTCCCCTGCAGATCCCCATACCCCTGTTGCTAGTAATAAGGTCTTATTGTTCTGCACGAGTTTGAAGCGTAAAAAATCGACAAGTCGACCGCTGCGCTCTGTCGTGACAGTGATTCTAGCCTCCCCCAATTTCGGAGGTGAGAGGAAATGAGTTGTTAGACTGCGAAGTTGTCGCCCTGGCGAGTTGATATGAAGATTCCCAGCATTAGCAAATAATGCAGCCAAGTACCCTCCATTTGGGCCTGCCACTATCCAGTATTTGTCATGAATCGTTACGGTGTATTCCCCTGTATCAATTTGTTCAAGCGCAATATAATCTTGAAATGACATTGTGGGCACGGCTCCCTTGGTTCTTAATTTCAGGCGTTAGGTGAAACTAGCTTCTTCCCGTTTAGATGCATAATTTTTTGGATTTCATCTTCCGTGAAACCTTGAAGATCGTGGACGAATTCAGTAGGGTTAGCTAGCCCTTCTGCATGAGGGAAGTCGGATCCGAAAAGTATATGATCGATACCTAAGAGATCTCGTAGTTCCAGCATGTCGTCTTCATAGTAGGGCGCTACCCAGATGTGGTCACGGAATACCTCAACAGGATCTTTAGGGAATGCGTAACTTGCCTGTTTGAAAGATCTTCTTAAACGTTTCAGCAACCCACTTACCCATTCTGAACCATTTTCGATAGTGCAGACTCGAATATTTGGGTGCCTATCAAATAATCCTCCTCCGACTAGAGCAGCGACTGTATCGGCGATGTTTGAGTAATTAAGAAGTCTTTTGAGAGGGTCGTATCGGAATGCTTCAAACTCTGTGGTAAGGCCCCAATGGGAAAAGAGAAAGTCGTAAGCAGCATCTCCTGCATGAAATGCCACCGTTATGCCGGAACTATTAACTCGGTCCCAGAAAGGGTCAAATGAGCTATGAGCGGGGCTTCGTTTTCCGTCGAGCGTTGTTACTGCAGAAGCGCGGAGGTTAATTAGGCGGGCATCGTTTTCTAAGGCGAACTCCAACTCTGTGATTGCATGATCTACATCTGCGAGTGTGATATATGGGGCGGCGAAAAGGCGATTTTGGTAGCTAAATCCCCAATCATCGAGAAGCCACCTGTTGAATGCTGTAAACGCTGCTTGTAACGCTGGGGGGTCGTGTTCGAGAGCTGATTCCATCCCCACACCCAATGTCGGGAAGAGAAAACATCCTTCTAGCCCTTGTTCATCAAGTTTTTTGATCTTTGCATCCCTGTCCCGGTATTCAGGTCGGTCGGCGATGGGTTCCAAGTCTCCAAACGCTTCACGGACATCTGAGACAGATACTTTCCCACGAAAGTAGGCGTCTAAACATCCTGGCTGTGCTATGGGGTCGAAGGTAGGGTTTGGAATGAACCGGTTAATTTTCCCACCAACGATGAGTCTTTTTTTGCCATCGATATTTGCCCATTGGATCGCGCGGCTTTTAAAAATCGGATCTAGGTGCCGAGTGAATGCGTCTTCAGCTTCGTAATAGTGGTGATCGCAATCGAATCCATTGAAGTTCAAATCAGCCACGTCGGTACCCCTTGCATGTGATGGTGCTGGCGAAGGAATCGCCAGATGTACTAGTTGCATATTGTAAGTACATATACGCAAATTGTTGTCCTTATTAGCCTAAGACCTTCTAGATTAGAATGATGGCACGTGTCTTGATAACAGAAAAAATTGCTGATGGTGGAATTGAGCGGCTGCGTGAAGCTGGTCACATCGTTGATGTGAAACTTGGGTTATCTGAAGACGCCTTGTTATCAGAGATCAAGAGTGCTGATGCTGTGATTATCCGCTCTGCGACAACCATTTCAAAGGAAGTCATTGAGAACGGTGAAAATCTTATAGTGATTGGTAGAGCTGGGATCGGCTTGGACAATGTTGACGTGAGTGCAGCAACTGAACAAGGAGTTATGGTTGTTAATGCTCCAAAGTCAAATATTCTTTCGGCTGCAGAACATACGATTGCTTTGATGCTTGCGCAAGCGCGGAACATTCCTCAAGCTAATTCAGCGTTGAAGAGCGGGAGATGGGAACGGAATGAATGGACGGGAGTGGAACTTTCTGACAAGACTTTGGGGATTATAGGGCTTGGAAGAATTGGGAAATTGGTAGCGCAGCGTGCTCTTTCATTCGGAATGAACCTTGTAGCATATGACCCCTTTGTAGCTATTGAAAGGGCACGGCAACTGTCGGTTGAGCTATTACCGTTGAAGGAGCTAGTAGAGGTTTCGGACTTCATTACCGTCCACGTCGCTAAAACACCCGAGACGCATAACCTTATAAATGCTGAAATACTCGCCCATGCAAAGCCTAACCTTCGGGTAATTAATGTTGCCCGCGGTGGGATCGTAAATGAAACTGATGTGGCTGAAGCAATCAAATCAGGGAAAATAGCTGGAGCAGCGATTGATGTTTTCGAGAATGAACCAGTCATAGATTCTCCTCTGTTTTCTATACCGCAGGTAGTAGTCACTCCGCATCTCGGAGCGAGCACAGCTGAAGCGCAAGATAAAGCCGGGGAGTCGATCGCTGAACAAATAGAGTTAGCACTCCTTGGGGAATTTGTTCCTTATGCCGTCAACGTTGCAGCAACTGAAGCTGCTGAAACTGTCCGCCCATTTCTGCCATTGGCTGAGCAGCTGGGGGCAATCTTTTCAGGCTTGTTGAGCGCACTTCCGGAAATAGTCGAAATAGAATTCGCAGGTGAGATAGGGGGGTACGACAATAAAATCACTGAACTCTGTGTTGTAAAAGGACTCCTTACGGCAATCAGTGATCAACCTATTTCCTATGTAAACGCTCTTGATGTCGCTAATGAGCAAGGTGTGCAGATTCGTTCGGTAACAACTACGTCATCTGCTGATTATGTCAATACGGTCACTATTAGAGGAGGAGGTCATGCGATTGCTGGAACTCTGGTCGGGCTAAAGGGCGAAGCTCGGATAGTGATGGTTGATGACCACACAGTTGATATGCCACCGAGCACTCACATGATTATTCTCCGTAATGATGATCGGCCTGGGGTCATAGGAAAAGTTGGGACAGCTCTGGGTGAAGCTGGAATTAATATTGTTGATATGAACGTCGGGCGGAGTAAAGATGGTTTAGGGGCGTTAATGGTAATTTCTACGCATGACTCAGTCTCAAATGATGTTGCTGAGCTTCTTATAGCTACAGATGGCGTCACCCGTTGTTCGATTTTGAATTTAGATACCTAGGGAATATCTATCGTTGAGCGGGATTGTACCCATCTAACTCAGCATCTTTTTCTGATGCGTAGCAGCGGTCAGGAATAGTGCGTTC
Source organism: Acidimicrobiales bacterium (assembly GCA_029244605.1). Classification (GTDB taxonomy): domain Bacteria; phylum Actinomycetota; class Acidimicrobiia; order Acidimicrobiales; family UBA8592; genus UBA8592. The sequence goes on from JAQWQL010000040.1 coordinate 8,544, forward strand.
GTAAGCGTTCCCTCCGGGGACATGGTATAAGCCGCTACTGTCTTTGGCTTTGATTGGGTGTGAAGGAGGGCAATCTCCAGTTGCATCACACGTAACCCATGTTCGCGGCTCTAGGGGGCTTCCATCAGTTGGTTCCGTGGATGTCGGATCAACAGGTTCCTCTGAGTCTCCCAGATTAATAGGAGGCCAAGTGAAGTCGCCTTCATCCTCATCTTGATCTCGTTCTGCTGCCCGGCTTCGTAAGCGTGACACGATAACGGTAATGATGGCTGCGATAGCTGCGTACTTTATGAGTTTGCGAAGTATTTTCATCTCACCTGACTCTATAGGATTCTGGGCTGATGCGACAGGTTGAATAGCTGATAAAATAGTTTTTCCAACCCTTGGACCCTATTTTAACAATGGGGTGTAGAAGGCGCCACCTAGGTGGCGCCTTCTCTATATAACGTGGGTTACCCGATGGGGACTACAGATTTTGTTTCTAAGCCATCAAGGAGGTTTGACTGGAGCTGACCCCAGCTCATAGTCCAAAGGACATCATTGATGATGAGGCTCCGTTGAATTTGTAAGTTCCAATCGAAAGGATCTACCCAGCACTCTTCAATGCGGTCACCATCTTGAGCTCCGATTTCTTCGAGGATGGGGCTTATCTCATCACCGTACCAGTCGTCTATCTCAGATAGGAGAATTGATTCGCACCATGAGTTTTCGTATCCTCCGATGTCGGTAGCGCTGCAGAGTTGGAAGTATTGGCCGTATTCGCCGATCCAAAATTGTAACTCTGTTCCCTCGAGTTCAGTGGAAGTTAGTTCACGACAATCACTCACTGGGCCTGACGATTCTGTTTCATGGGTAACTTCACCTACATATGAAATCTTTCCTTCGCCTATCTCGAGTAGTACAGCTCCGTTAACTTTTCCTGACCAGCTTTGAACGGGAAGTATTATCGTCTGTCCATAAATCTGGAAGGCGCGGTGATCCCATTCAGCTGGTGAATTGGCATCGTTCATTGTCCATGTTGCTGTTTCGCGCGGGTCGGTCTTATCAGAAACGTCAAACAGGCTGACCTTGAGACCCAGTACACGGCCTTCATCGGTAGCGTTCTGCCCAATGCCTACCACGTAGTTTTCATCAATTGGGTGAAGGTATGTCGAAAATCCTGGGATCTTTAACTCTCCGACTATCTCTGGGTCAGTTGGATCGCTTAGGTCCAAGACATAGAAAGGGTCGATTTGCCGGAAAGTAACGGCAAATCCGATGTCGTCCAAAAGGCGAGCAGAGTAGAGTGACTCTCCTTTTCCTAGCCCTCCGGCTTGCCCGATCTTCTTTAGAACACTTTCTTGCTCTTCAAAGACGACTAATTGGCTTTCGCTAAGATTGCGATCATTCCACGGCGACCCAGTGGTTGTAATAATACGAAGATATCCGTCATGCTCATCCATGGAGAACTGGTTTAATAGTGTTCCTTGCACTATCCCCGAAGCTGAATATTGTGCTGGGGCATCAGTGCTGATACTAAAGGCATGAACATCTGTTGAATATGATTCAGACCATTCATCGAAGTCCTCTTCGGAGATTTCGGCTTCCATCCATTTGCTAGTAGCTACATAGAAACGATCTAATGAAGAGTAGACGGTTTGTCCACTTGCAAGTACACCAACGCCACTGCCTTCAGTTAATCCATCTGCAATATTGAAACTCAAAACAGAAACAACATCAAAGCCCGAAAAGCTCTCTGGACGGTGCAAGTCTTCACACGCCAAGAGAGATCCGCTAGAGGTCGTTTCTCCTTTCGTAAGGGTAAAGCGCGGGGTCCAGTCCTCAATTGTTGTTTCGTCGATAAGTTCTTTATTGAATCTGGTTGCCCTATCTTCTGACCCCGGTGAACTTGGATAAACCCATTCAAGCTGATTCGGGGCGCTATTAATTGCCATCCGAACCGTACCCCCAACTAACCGTGCGCTGAGATACTGACCTTCTATTTTCATTTCCCCAATGATCTGCAGGTTATAAGGGTCTGATAGATCTATTTCGATTACATGAGCCATTGGAATATAGAAGCCTGGCATTACAGACATCTCTGCCATGTCTTCGCTCTCGCTAGAAGAGGTTTCCATTATGACAACGTCATCGTACCCTCCGCCGTTGGTAAATAGAAGTGCACGATTACCTGAAATAAACAGCTCATGGCCCCACCCGTCGCTGATTTCTATCTGGTCGGTTTTTGTTCCTTGTGATCCTTCAATTTCGATATGGGAGAGAACACCATTGTTAACTATCAAAATGCGACTTCCATCTGTTTTGATGATGTCAGGTTCATCCACACCCACTTCTTGGACGTTTGTACCGGTATAGGAATCATCACCTGACCCACCGGCGTCAGAGGAACCGCTGACAGGTCCTGATCCAGATGTTGATTCCGGTTCAGCGCTTGCTGCATCCATTTCTGTCATCTCTTCGACCCGAAACATCTCCGGCATTCCCCAGAAAGGCCCGCCTTGGTAATTTAGGCCGTAAGGGCCTACGCGTTCTTTAGCTTCTTCCTTTAAATGAGAAAGCAGCTCATCACAGTCTGAGAACGGGACAAGGCTTGTCACGAGTTCAATATTGTCTGGGCCGAGATCAATCGGAGCTCCGGATGACTCCACTTGGTTAGAGTCAGAGCAAGCGCCTAAGACCATGCCGAGAGATAACAGGATAGATATAAAGTATTTTTTCATTTTCCCTCATTTACTTTTGGCTGTATATCTTTGACGTATGCAGATTAATTTCGGTTCCCGAAAATAACCATTTTGTTGTGCTTAATCTTGGGAAGGTAGCCAAGCTAGTCGGGTTTTTTCAAATTCACTTATAGATGTTTCATCGCCAAGAGTGATTCCAATGTCGTCAAGACCATTCAGTAATCTCTCCTGTATAGATTTATCGATTGGGAACGAAAACTCGATATCAATTTCAGGAATCTCTACTAGGGCCCGCTCAACGTCAATCACAAACTCTAGAAGAGGTTGTCGTTCAACTTCCCCTAAGAGGCGTTTCCCGATTTCAGTTTCGACTTCAACAGGAACTAGGCCATTCTTTGTTGAGTTATTTTTAAAGATAGGGCCGAATCTTGGGGAAATAACCGCTTTGAAACCCGCCTGCTGGATAGCCCAAACAGCGTGTTCTCGAGAAGACCCTGTCCCAAAATTAGGTCCAGCAATAAGAATCGAAGCTCCAGAGTAGGCTTCGTCGTTTAACACAAACTCCGGATTGTCTTTCCATTCAGAAAAAAGGCCTTTCTCGAATCCTGTTCGTTCAACGCGCTTTAACCAGTCGCTCGGGATGATTTGATCAGTGTCGACATCAGAACGGTCTAAGGGGACGGCTGTACCTTGAATAATGTGTACAGGCTCCATTAGAGATCCTCAGGGGTCGCAAAATGGCCGGCGATTGCTGTTGCAGCGGCAACTCGGGGAGACACAAGGTGAGTTCTACCGCCGCGTCCTTGCCGACCTTCGAAGTTTCTGTTGCTTGTACTTGCCGATCTTTCACGGGGGCTTAGCTTGTCAGGGTTCATTGCGAGACACATCGAGCAGCCTGGCTCCCTCCAATCAAATCCAGCATTTTTAAATATTTGATCTAAGCCTTCTATCTCTGCTTGTTTTTTAACTACTCCAGACCCAGGGACAACCAGTGTTCGTATCCCCGCAGAGACCTGCCTTCCTTTAATGACTTCAGCGGCTGACCGTAGGTCTTCGATGCGACTATTTGTGCAACTACCAATGAAAACAGTATCAACGGGAACAGAGGTAAATGGAGTATCTGCCTCCAAGCCCATGTACTCAAGTGCGCGCTCTGCGGCTTCGCGTTCAGCAAGGTTTTCGAAATTAGCAGGATTCGGGATAGTTCCCTGAACAGGTATTACTTGGCCAGGGTTTGTGCCCCAAGTTACCTGAGGGACGATATCTTCTCCATTGAGAACTATTTCTCTATCAAATTGGGCATCGGGGTCAGTGTGGAGTTTCTTCCACTCACTTACTGCGTTCTCCCAGTGCTCCCCGGTAGGTGAATTAGCCTTTCCTTTCAGGTATTGAAAGGTTTTCTCGTCAGGGGCAATGAGCCCAGCTTTTGCGCCAAACTCAATCGACATATTGCATACTGTCATACGTCCTTCCATCGAAAGAGCTTCAATAACTGGGCCTCTAAATTCAGCTATTGCGCCAATTCCTCCACCAGTGCCGACGGCGCCTAGAACGGCTAGCACGACGTCTTTCGCTGAGGACTCTGGAGGGAGCTCACCTTTGATAGTAATCGCCATCGTTTCTTGAAGGGGTTGGGGGAGTGTCTGTGTCGCTAAGACATGTTCAACTTCGCTTGTGCCAATGCCGAATGCTAAAGCCCCGAAAGCGCCGTGGGTGGAAGTATGGCTGTCACCGCATACAACAGTCATGCCGGGCTGCGTTAAGCCAAGTTCTGGGCCTATCACGTGGACGATGCCTTGGTTGGGGTGGCCCATAGGGTAATGCGTGATGCCAAATTCTTTTGCGTTTGCCCTGAGTGTTTCAATTTGTTTCAAACTGACTGCATCTTCAATAGGTTGATCAATATTCTCTGTAGGAACATTGTGGTCTTCTGTCGAGATCGTTAAATCTGGCCTTCTCACGTTTCTTTCGCTGATCCTAAGACCGTCGAAGGCTTGCGGGGATGTAACTTCATGAACAAGATGAAGGTCGATGTACAAAAGGTCAGGTTCCCCACTCCCTGAACGGACTATATGGTTATCCCAGATTTTTTGGCTTAATGTTTTTCCCATAACTCCCCTACACCCTAGAGGTAGTTTATCTAATCCTTCTCGGATGCCGATGGGTTCGTGTCAAGAGATAGCGGAGAATCTTCATCCGAGGAAGACTGGGAACTTACGCAATTTAGGATAGTTAGTGAGCCAAAATCCAAAATCGGAAGGTCATCGGCGCGTGCCCAAAGCTGATTTAACGGTGAGGATGGGTCGCGGAAAGCAATCCATGTTCCAGAAGCATTTTTGCCTTCGAGGAAAGCTTGGGAAGGAGGCTCGATTTCATTAATGGGAATCGCATCTCCAGCACAGGAATACACTTTCACAGAGGTCACTTCTTCTATTTGAGAAGGGACAACTATTGACGGCTCATTTTGTTCATCGAACTTATTAAAAAGGTAAACGGCAAGGAGCACTACTCCTCCGAGGATCAAAAGAGATACAAGTCCTCCAACAATAACTCTCGGCCAGTCTGTTCCTAGGTAGTAGTCGTTCGGGGTGTAATAACCCGCTGGTGTTTTCCGCGACTGGGACCGTGTTCGAGGTGGAGGGAGAGGGGATCGTTGAGGAGGAGAGAAACCCGAAGGTGCTAATGGTTCAGGTACTGGCTGGGGAATATCCATTTGAGTTTCTTGTGGTGCGAGAAACTCAAGATCTAGCTCTTCCGGTTCTTGTCCCTTTTTTTCTGGGAAAAGGTCATTCTGGTCGCTATCAACATGATTTTCGCCTTTATTGACTGTTTCGTCGTTTTCATCTAGATCCATATTTCTCAAGTCTTACCGAAAAACATACGCATGTGATACATATCGTTCCTAATTAGAGTTTCAAACTAGTGCTGAGGTAAGGGATGTAAGCCGGAGGGGATATTAATCTATAGAGATTACTTTGACTTCGAGAGTTCCTCCGGGGGCTTCGTAGGTAACCGTATCTCCGATGTTCGCTCCGACTAAGGCTTCACCTAATGGAGAAGTAGGAGAGATCACGTCGACGTCTTCTAGGCGTTCCTCGATAGAACCTATTAGGTATCTTTCCGGATCATCGTCTCCGGCGTAGCAGATGGACACTGTGGATCCGGCCTGAACTGTGTCTCCACCAGAGACTTCCTCAACAATTTTCGCATTCTCTAGAATTGATGATAAGTGTGCGATCCTGCCTTCCATCTTTCCTTGCTCTTCTTTTGCAGCATGATAGTCACCGTTTTCTGAGAGATCACCGAGTTCACGGGCAGTTTCGATCTTCCTGGCGATATCAATTCTCCCCGCAGTGGTTAGATGCGTGTGTTCGTCTTTCAACCGATCGTATGCTGCTTGAGAAAGTTGTTGAATTTGTGCCATAACAATGAGGTTACCTTGTCTTTAACGTTTGCGATTCGCGATTTCCCAAGCGAGACTGAAAGAAGAGAAAAAATTCTCGAAATATTGAAATAAGTAGGAGACGTAGTGAGTCATAAAGTAGGTGTAATAGGCGGTGATGGGATTGGCCCAGAAGTCATAAAAGAAGGCTTGAAAGTTATAGAAGCTGCCGGAGTAAATCTCGAGATTCACGACTACGACCTTGGTGGTGAACGTTATCTTAGGGATGGGGTTGTGCTTCCTGACTCAGTGTTGGACGAATGGAGAGCTCTCGATGTCTTGTACCTCGGAGCGGTTGGGACCCCTGATGTTCCCCCTGGGTTGATCGAACGCGGCCTGCTTCTAAAGATGCGATTCGATTTGGATCTCTATATCAATCTTCGACCCTTTGTCGTTGCTAAAAGCGAAAATAATGAAGGTCATGATTTTATGGTTATCCGTGAAAATACTGAAGGGGCCTACGCAGGTGAAGGAGGCTTCCTGCGAAAAGGCACTCCGCATGAAGTTGCAACTCAAGGTTCAGTCAATACGCGGCACGGAGTGGAAAGGTGCATCAGGTACGCTTTTGAACTAGCGAACTCCAGAGAGAAAAAACACTTAACTCTCGTCCACAAAACAAATGTTCTAACATTTGCAGGTGATCTTTGGGGCCGAACTTTTCAAGCTGTAGCGGAAGAATACCCAAGTGTTGAGACGTCATATAACCATGTTGATGCAGCGTGTATCTACTTTGTTGAGAATCCCCAGCGATATGACGTAATAGTTACTGATAACCTTTTCGGAGATATTCTCACTGATCTAGGTGGAGCTATCTCTGGAGGGATCGGCCTTGCAAGCTCAGCGAACCTTAATCCAGAAAGGACTTCTCCTTCTATGTTTGAACCAGTTCACGGCTCTGCACCCGATATCGTGGGAACGGGTAAAGCTAACCCAACAGCAGCGATCCTTAGCGGGGCGCTAATGCTCGACTTTTTAATGGAAGATGAAGCAGCACGGAGGATAGAGAGAGCATGTGCTGATCCGAAAACACAAAATGGAAGTACCAGCGAAATCGGCGATGCAATCGCTGCTCAGGTCTAGAAATAGAGGTTAAAGAAAATGCCAATCGAACCAACGAAAAATATTTGGATGAATGGAGAGATGATTCCTTGGGAAGATGCTCAGATTCATGTATTGACTCACACTCTTCATTACGGCACAGGAATATTTGAAGGCATACGTGCGTATGAGACATCTGAAGGCCCTGCAATATTCCGCCTACGCGAACACATGGATCGGATGATGAATTCTGCCAAGATTCTTCTTATGCCTATGCCGTATTCCTCAGAAGAACTTCAAGATGCTGCGAAGCAAGTAGTTCGCGACTCAGGTCTCGAGAGTTGCTATATCCGTCCTATTGCCTACTACGGGTATGGCGAGATGGGGCTTGCTACATCAAGTTGTACTGTTGATGTATCTATAGCGTGTTGGCCTTGGGGGGCATACCTCGGTGAAGATGCAGTCACCAAAGGTGTTCGGATGAAAATATCTTCATGGGCCAGACACGACCACAATATTATGCCTCCTGCGTCAAAGACCACCGGAAATTACGTGAACTCGACTTTGGCCAAAATGGAAGCTCTTCGGTCAGGATACGACGAGGCTATCATGCTAAATCGAGACGGTCTCGTCGCTGAGTGCACTGGTGAGAACTTGTTTGTTATCAAGGGAGAGACTCTTTACACACCTCCTTTGGTTTCAGGTGCTCTTGAAGGTATTACGCAAGATACTGTTATGGCATTCGCCCGTGACCTTGGTTATGAAGTAAGAGTTGAGGGCTTAGCTCGATCCGATTTATTTATTGCAGATGAAATCTTTGTAGTCGGCACGGCAGCTGAAGTGAGCGCTGTCAATAGTGTGGATGACCGTCCGATTCCTTGCCCTGGGCCAATAACCCAAAAAATAGCTACTTTGTATGCTGATACAGTCCGCGGTAAGGAAGAAAAATACGCACACTGGTGTGAGGTTGTTTGATGCCGAACTCTTCCAAGCAGTCGATAGAAATTTATGACACGACTCTTCGAGACGGTAGCCAACTTGAAGGAATTTCGTTAACGGTCGAAGATAAGCTTCGTATTGCCGAGCAGCTTGATTCCCTTGGCGTTCATTACATTGAAGGGGGTTGGCCAGGGTCTAATCCCAAAGATGATGAATTCTTCGCTCGCGCACAAGAGGAGCTCTCATTAGAAACATCAGTATTTGTAGCATTCGGGTCGACACGTCGAGCTAAAGGGAAAGTAGATCAAGATCAAACCCTTGCAAATCTCCTCGCTGCCAATACGGAAGTGGTCTGTATTGTTGGTAAATGCTGGGACTATCACGTACGAGAAGCCCTGCAAACATCCCTTGAGGAAGGGATAGCGATGGTTGCAGATTCTGTCGAATACCTAGTCGCGAATGGTCGAAGAGTATTCTTTGACGCCGAACATTTCTTCGATGGCTATAAGGACAACCCTGAGTTTTCTCTACAAGTTCTGGAAGCGGCCGCTATGGCTGGAGCTGAACGTCTTATTCTTTGCGATACCAATGGAGGAACATTGCCCCATGAAGTTGAGCAAGCGGTTGGGGAAGTAGTAGACCATCTAGATGTCGGGGTAGGGGTCCACCTTCACAACGATGCTGGTTGCGGGGTGGCTAATGCAATAGCTGGAGTTAAGGCCGGAGCCGTTCAAGTTCAAGGAACAATAAATGGATACGGGGAACGAACAGGGAATTGTGATTTGGTAGCTGTTATCGCAAACCTCACTTTAAAAATGGGATACGAGACAATCCCTAATAATTGCCTTTCTCGTTTAACTCCTGTTAGTCACCACGTCGCTGAATTGGTCAACTTGACTCTGAACCCTCAGCAGCCTTATTCAGGGAACTCAGCTTTTGCTCATAAGGCGGGACTCCATACCAGTGCTATTTCAAGAAGGCCTGATGCATACGAACACATCGACCCAGAGACAATCGGAAATGGGACAAGATTTGTTGTCTCCGAGATGGCTGGAAGGTCCACTCTTGAGCTCAAAGCAAATGATTTAGGGATACAACTTGATGGGAAAGTCCTTGGTGACGTAGTCGAAGTTCTTAAGCGCCTTGAATATGAGGGCTACCATTTTGAAGTCGCAGATGCATCTCTTGAACTCCTAATGCGAGGAGCCAGCGGCTGGAAACAAGGCTTCTTTGAAGTTGAAAGTTTCAAAGTCGACATGAATCACATTGGATCTGGTAGCCGTGCTTGGAATGAGATCGCTGTAGAAGTAGATACTAGAGCTGTGGTTGACCTTTCCGTAGATGGCAAAAAGCTAGTTGGATTAGGGGACGGTAACGGGCCAGTTAACGCTATTGATACCGCATTGCGCTCTGTTCTCATCGAAAGTTACCCAGAGCTAAAAGATATTTCTCTTGTTG
>JAQWQL010000069.1 GCA_029244605.1 Acidimicrobiales bacterium
AGCTATGAGAGACTTAGGCACGCCAACAATAGATCTTCATGGAGGGGGAGCAGACCTTATTTTTCCCCACCATGAGTGTGAGCGAGCCCAATCAGAGGCAGCTACCGGCGCTCAATTCTCAAAACATTGGATGCATCAGGCGATGGTCAGGATGGATGGGGAAAAAATGTCAAAATCACTCGGAAATCTTGTCTTCATATCGGAGCTCCGAAAAGAATTTGACCCAACTGTAATCAGACTCGGCCTTCTTGGCTTCCACTATCGAGATTCTTGGGAATGGAATGGCGAAATTATGGTTTCTGCATCAAATCGTCTTGAAAAATGGATACAAAGCGGTCAAGGAGATGGAGCTTTAGAAGCTGTCCGTGAGTCCTTAGATAACGACCTCGATACACCTAAAGCTATAGAGGCTATTGATGATGCGGTAAGGAAAGGTAAAGGTGTTTCCAAAGCGGCCCTCTTGTTAGGGGTTAATACCAACTCATCATGAGAAACTTGATCTCAGCGGACGGAAGTCAAATTTCCGAAAGAAATCCGAAGAAGTAGCCAACCACGAGAGGTACTATTGCTCCATGGCAAACATTACAGTTTCGTTGCCCGACGGTTCACAACGGGAACTTCAAGGTGGGGCAACGTCAGCCGACCTTGCAGCAGAGATCGGTAAAGGGCTCTCCAAAGCTGCTCTGATAGCGGAAGTCAACGGAGAGGAAACAGATCTAAATAAAGCCTTGCCTGATGGGGCAATTGTAAACATCGTCACGGCAGATTCTGATAAGGGCCTAGAAACCCTTCGTCATTCAACAGCTCATGTGCTCGCCCAAGCAGTCCTCGAACTTTACCCCGGTGCTACTTTTGCTATTGGCCCCCCTATAGAAAATGGTTTTTACTATGACTTTTCTATGCCAGAAGGAGAGAAACTTAGTGATGAGAGCCTCCAATATATAGAAAGCAAGATGAGGGAGATCATCGCTGCCGATCAAGATTTTGTGAGGGGTGAAGTTTCTGCTGATGAAGCCCTAGAGATTTTTTCTGGCCATCCGTATAAATGTGCAATCATCGAAGCAGCAGATTCGACAGAGGTTAGCGCTCCTGATGCAATTAGTTATTACCGCAATGGAGACGGTTTTGTAGATTTGTGCCGCGGACCCCATGTTCCTTCTACCGGCAAACTCCAACATTTTAAACTTATGAACGTTGCTGGAGCTTATTGGAGAGGGGACGAAAAAAATCCTATGCTCCAACGCATTTATGGGACGGCGTGGGCTAGTAAGAAACAATTAAAAGAACATCTGTACCGCCTTGAGGAAGCAGCGAAAAGAGATCATCGTAAACTCGCGAATGAACTAGACCTTTTAAGTTTTCCTGCGGAACTAGGCGGAGGTTTAGCAGTTTGGCATCCGAAAGGCTCGCAAGTTCGAAAATTGATGGAAGATTACAGCAGGAAACGCCATGAAGATGGCGGTTATGAATTCGTTTACTCTCCTCACATAGCGAATGCTGAACTATTTCGAACAAGCGGCCACCTAGATTTTTACGCCGAAGGTATGTATCCCCCTATGGAAATGGATAACGGGGAGTACTACCCCAAGCCGATGAATTGCCCGATGCACTGTCTGATTTACAAAGCTGGAACTAAGTCCTATAGAGATTTACCGATCCGGCTTTTCGAGCTAGGAACTGTTTACCGTTATGAACGTGCTGGAACTCTACATGGACTAATGAGAATTAGGGGGTTTACTCAGGATGATGCGCATATCTTTACGACAGAAGAACATCTAGCTGATGAGATAGAAGAACTCCTACAGTTTGTTATTTCTGTTCTAGAAGCATTTGGGTTCACCGAGTTTTCCTTTAATTTATCTACACGCGATTACGAGAAATCTGTCGGCGATGATCAAATTTGGGAGCTTGCTACGTCAGCTCTTGAGGAAGCACTCGATAACCAGGGGCTTGAGTTTGATAGGAAAGAAGGGGATGCTGCTTTCTACGGCCCCAAAATAGATATTGATGTTTCCGATGCAATTGGTCGCTCGTGGCAACTCTCAACTATTCAGCTCGACTTTAATCTACCTGAACGCTTTAACTTGCGGTATATAAACTCTGCAGGTGAGCGCAAAAGGCCAGTTATGGTCCACAGGGCTTTAATGGGTTCTATCGAGAGGTTCTTTGGTGTCCTGCTAGAGCATTACGCTGGGGCTTTCCCGCCTTGGCTAGCACCAATTCAAGTAGCAGTTCTTCCTGTAGCTAGTGAACATGGACAGTACGCTATGAATGTTATTTCACAATTAGAAGAGGCCGGATTCAGGTGTGAATTTCACCGTGCAGACAATCCGCTTGGGAAAAGAATCCGAGATGTGAAAACACAAAAAATCCCATACGTTCTTGTGGCTGGCAGCGATGATGTATCTAATGGAACTGTTGGAGTTAACCCAAGAGGTAGTGAAGTGGAAAGAGATGTTCCCCTCTCCGATTTCGTAGAGCGCCTCCAATCAGAGGTAGATAATCGCCAATGACAAGAAGCGGCCAAAGAACGGGACTAGGTCAGATTTGGGCAGGTTGGAGAAAGGAATACGTATCTCGAGGTTCGAATGAAGATAATAGGGCGAACCATAGCAAGACGGTATTTGAGAGAATGTTCGAAGGTTGTCAGGGGCCGAGTAAAGATAGATATATTTTATGGCAAGGAACCCATTGTGCTGCGGTGCTTAACCGTTATCCATATGTGAGTGGCCATCTTCTCGTTCTCCCGAAACGAAGAATAAGTGACCTTGCCGGTTTAAATGATGAAGAATACATTGAATTATGGCAGGGTGTCCGTCTTGCAACAGAAGCGATTCAAAGCGCGTACATGCCTGATGGAATTAACATCGGGGTAAACATTGGCGAAGCTGCGGGTGCGAGTATCCCTGATCATGTACATGTGCATTGCTTACCAAGGTGGAAGGGAGACACAACGTTTTTGACCTCAGTGGCGGAGGCAAGAATGATCCCAGAAGCTTTGTCTTTGTCATGGGACAAGCTTCAAGAACATTGGCCGAAAAGGACAATATGAACTATGGGAAATAGGTGGTGCATATTGAAATCCGCTATCGTACAAAATAGTCAAAGCAAGGGGTGACAATGGAAGGTGAAATAGAAATTGTTGACTCGTTGCCGGACGACCTTGAAGCTTCATTTAACAACCCCGATTATGAAATTCCGAATAATGACCGACGAAGAATCGCAGGTTTTCTCTATCTCGTAGTAGGCACAGTATCGCTTGGGTTAGGTGTATTCGCTTCTGGCTCACCACTTGCTAATAGGGGATTTACATATGCAGGGATAGGCATACTCTGTGTTGCCCTTTACTGTTTCTTCGCGTCGTCAAGTACAAAAATCGACGAAGTTCAAGCTCTTCAACTAGCTGAGATTGATGTAGGTTTCGCTGTTGGTCCATCATCTGCTCAAATGATGTGGCGAGGGTGGGGGAGTAAACCAGTTTGGCGACTCCTTCTTTACTCTCAAGAACCTCAACCTGACTACCGAGCTTTTGTGATTGTTGATGCTGGCAATGGTGAAATACTGGAAAAGCTGGTCGAGGAAAATCCTGAAGACTGGAATTGAAGGCCCTAAAGAACTCTGCCACAAGAGCAAAGCTATTCAAATTTCAGTGCTACTCTTGCTCCAGTCGGAATTAGGGTATTTAACCCAAGGGAGAACATGTGTTTGACGGAAATTTGCGATCTGCTGTTGACAAGATTCTGGATCCCATTGGGGTATTCCTTTGTCGGTTGAAAGTTACTGCAGATGCTTTGACCTTTACAGGTATTCTGATCGCAGTGGCGGGCGCGATAGTTATTGGGCGTGGACATATGTTCATTGGATTCCTTTGCCTTCTTTTGACGGGAATTCCTGATGCTTTAGACGGGGCAGTTGCTAAGGCATCTGGTACGGCATCTGTCCGGGGAGCATTTTTTGACTCTGTTAGCGACCGGATAGCCGACTCCCTTCTCTTTTCTGGAATCGCCTGGCACTTTGCTTCAGAAGAACCGGGCCATATCATGATGCTTCCGGTCGCAGTGATGGTTACTGCACTGCTTGTTTCCTACCAAAGAGCAAAGGCTGAATCACTCGGATTTGATGCCAAAGGCGGGATTATGGAACGGGCCGAACGGTTCATTGTCCTCGCTTTAGGCCTTTTGTTCGATCAGATACTGATTCCTATCCTTTGGGTGATGCTTGTCCTCACTGCCATAACGGCGTGCCAGAGATTTTTGAAAATATGGAAGCAAGCCACAAGAGCAATGGATTCGCTTAATGGAGAGAAAAGTTAAAAGTGGGAAAGATTCCGATTGCCGTAACTGCATATCGATCCGCTAGTTTCCTTCTAAGAAGACTTCCAAATAGTTGGTTAAAGCCCATACAGCGGATTTCGGCATCCATCGCAACGAGAATATCAAAAGAGAAAAAGATGCTGGTTGGCAGGCACCTGTCGCGTGTCTATGGAGAACCCCTTAGCCAAAAGAAACTAAGCAGAAAAACACAACAGGCTTTTGAAATGTATGCCCGATATTGGATTGATTCAGCGCGGATGTATAGTCTGTCAGATTTCGAAATAGATTCGGGATTTACAATTGAAGGTTTCGAGCATGTAGAAAATGGGCGGGCTTTGGGAGTCGGTACAATTCTGGCTCTTCCTCACCTTGGCGGGTGGGAGTGGGCAGGGAGATGGTTGAGCTGCTGCCCTAAGTATGAGGTATCGGTAGTTGTTGAAGAGCAAAGCCCACCAGAGCTTTTCCAATTCATGAGGGAATACCGACAGAGGTTTGGAATGAACGTGATTCCTCTCGGACCTAACGCTGGCAAGGAAGTCATCAATGCGTTAAAAGCGAATCATGTAGTTTGCTTGCTTTGCGATCGAGACATAGAGGGGAACGGAATAGAAGTTGAATTTTTCGGAGAGAAGACAACAGTGCCGGCGGGTCCAGCGACATTAGCACTCCGAACAGGAGCCCATATAGTCCCAGCAGCTGTATATCAACGGGAGAAAATAATTCATGCTGTTGTTCGTCCTCCAATAAAGCCTCACCGAACGGAAGACCGCCTTCGTGACGACATCTCAAGGATGACGCAAGAATTGGTTTATATTCATGAAGAGCTGATCCGAGCAGCGCCTGAACAGTGGCATTTAATGCAGCCAAATTGGGAGAGTGACTACGCGGCCTTAAATAGTTTCCGAGAGCAGGGAAAGTAAAAGGTATAGTTAAATCCGAGAACACCCCCATAGTCTGCCGATATCGGCTACTAATGAGGTATGCGTATCGGGATGATCAGCCCTTATAGCCTCACGATTCCTGGAGGCGTCCAAAATCAAATTCTAGGGCTTGCCCGTTCTCTGCGCAGCAAAGGAGTAGATGTCCGCGTTCTGGCCCCGTGTGATGGCCCTCCTCCTGACACAGGAATTACACCTCTAGGGAATAGCTTGCCTACAGCTGCTAATGGTTCTGTGGCTCCACTCGCCCCAGACCCCTCAGCGCAACTTCGCGTTATCCGAGCTCTTCGAGACGAGAGATTTGACTTACTTCATGTTCATGAGCCATTAGCGCCTGGCCCGACGATAACGGCAATTGTTCTAAAGCAGAGTCCAATTGTCGCGACATTTCATCGGTCAGGTCCATCAAAATCCTACGAATTCTTCAATAAGCCGGCTCGATGGGCTGCGAATAGAATAGAAATTAATTGCGCAGTCTCCGAGGAAGCAGCAGCAACAGCGAAAGGGGCATTGGGGGGGGACTATGAAATCCTTTTTAATGGTATCGAATTAGATCGGTACGCCTCGATAGTTCCCAAGCAGGATAGCCGTACTATTTTTTTCGTTGGGAGGCATGAACCGAGGAAAGGACTTGAAGTCCTTATTCGCTCTATGCAATTCCTCCCTGATGAGGTCCGATTGTGGATTGCATCCGATGGGCCTGATACTAATCGACTGCAGAGAACTACTGAGGGCGACACCCGCATCGAATGGCTTGGAAGGATCTCAGAAGAAGAGAAGGCAGAGCGCCTACAACAATCGTCGTTATTCTGCGCTCCCTCATTAGGGGGCGAGTCATTCGGCATTGTTTTGCTAGAAGCTATGGCATCAAAGACTCTCATAGTGGCAAGTGATATTCCCGGATACTCTAAGTTGACCAGAGGCGGTAAGGACGCACTGCTCTTCAAAGCAGGTGACGCCACTGTTCTATCTAAGGTTTTAACGAAAGGTCTTTATGACTCAGGCATATCACAACCTGTTGTTGAGTCAGCTTTTTCAAGAGTCGGCAATTTTTCTATGGATAAATTAGCCGATCGTTATATGGGCATCTACCAGAGGGCAGTCACTCAAAAGCCCGCAGTTCCTTTAGCGAAAGGGGGAAAATTTTTTTC
>JAQWQL010000076.1 GCA_029244605.1 Acidimicrobiales bacterium
AAGGGCCATTTAACAGAAAATGACTGAATATCCCCCCCAACTGATGTAGCCATCCAAACCCGACCTACCTCTTCTTCGAGTGGCTCTGGGCCAGCTTCCCCTGTTACAGCAAGACCGATATCTGCATTCAAGGCTTTACATACCCCTACCGCCATTGATTCCGCAGCAGCTTGAGAGACGCTGGGAACATCAGGGACTCCCAAAATAGTACGTTTTACTTCAGAGGAATATGCGACAATTGAACCTTTGAAGACATCACTGGAACCTGAGATTGACGTCAACCGACTGCCAATTAAACCCCCTGTCAAAGACTCCGCCACCCCCAAAGTGAGCCCTTTGTCTCGGCATAGCCCCAGAACTACTTCTTCGATTGTCTGATCATCGTAAGAGAATATGATCTCATCGCCAAGTATGGAAGATACTATTTTTGCTTCCGAGTTAAGAATCTCCTCAACTTCTGATCTCGACTCCCCTTTTGCCGTAAGCCGCACTTTAAGACCTTCAATCCCACTTGCTAAAAATGCAATGGTTGCGCCGCCCTCTTCATCTAATCTTTCAATTTCATCAGACAATTTTTCCGCTAAGCCAGACTCTGATTCACCCCAGGTCCTTAAGGTCTTCGAAACGATTATGCTGCTAATACCTGCCTTTTCTCTCATGTCTGGCAAAATATCCTCAAGCACCATCTGTTTCATCTCCCATGGGACACCCGGAACGGCATAAAGCGTCTTGCTATTGATAGCTGCTTTAAGCCCTGGTGCTGTTCCAGGCATTACTGACAATGTTTCAGCCCCTACTGGAACCTGCGCTTGTCTGAGATTATTTAGTGGCATCGGGCGTCCCCTGTTCCCAAAAATTGCTGAGATTCGTTCAATAAGCTGTTCGTCTTCAACAAGGTCAACTCCCATAACTTCAGCAATGACGTCCCGAGTCAAGTCATCTTGAGTCGGCCCGAGACCACCGCATACAATCACGAAATCTGAACGCCCTAATGCTTGTTCTAGAACTTGTTTAATTCGCTCTGGATTATCTCCAACTTTTGTTTGGTAGTAACTCTCTACACCGTTTAGGGCTAGTTGTTCTCCGATCCATGAGGAGTTCGTATCGACTATTTGCCCTAGTAAAAGTTCAGTCCCGACAGCAACCACTTCACAACTAAATCGTTCCATGGCTCGACTTTATACTAGACAACCAATCACCACATCATCTAGGGCAATGAACTTCCAGTAGCTGAAGTTCGATAACCCGACCAAACATACTGCCAACCTGTAATTAACGTCATTAGTACAGCTCCCCAAAGCAAAAGTGTGACTAGCCAGTCAACGTTTTCAAAAGTTGGCATGACTGCAACCATGAGTGTCATGCCCTGAAAAAAAGTCTTCCACTTGGCGAGTTCTGTTGCTGGAATGACCACAGATTTTCTAGCTAACCAAAACCTGTAAATAGAGATCCAAAGCTCTCTAAAAACAATAAGGAATACTGGAAGCCAGTGAAAGCGGCCAACCGACAAAAGCGAAAACATACAGCCAAGAACGACGACTTTGTCAGCTAGTGGGTCAAGGAAAGCTCCAGCCTTTGTCACACTATCAGTAGCTCGCGCGAGTCGACCATCAACTGCATCGCTTACCCCGAAGATGCCTCCAAGGATAAAGGCTGCCCATGATGTCCCCCCGTTATTGTCAGCATTAAGAATCATTATAAATAGGATTGGGGAAGCAATAATCCTAGCAATTGTGATCAGATTAGCCGGAGTAATTAAACCTGCTGCAGAATAACCTGCTTGATTTTCAGCCATCTTCCCTCCAGTGGTCAGGTTTACGAACTTCCGCTTTGAGGTCCACTCCTAGAGCTTCCCGTATGGTTACTGTTTCAAAGTTTCCAACTTTCAGAGTATCTGGAACATAGATGACCCCATCAATTTCAGGGGCTTCATGATGACTTCGGCCTATCCCCTTCCTCTCGATGAGCACTGTGACGTCCTCCCCTATTTGGGAGTCTCGTTTCTTTTCCGTGATGCCATCTTGAAGGTCACCTATTTCTCTCAACCGTTCCATGACTAGAGTTTCTGGGACCTCTCCACCAAGAGTTTCCGCGTATGTTCCGGCCTCTTTCGAATACGGGAAAAACCCACACCAATCGATTTCGTTTTCTTCGAGGAAACGCATTAGTTGATCGTGATCATTTTCGGTTTCACCAGGGTAGCCAACTATGAAATTTGTCCTGAAAGTCGCATCAGGCCTGAGTTTTCTTATCCGACGAATAATCCCTGTGAATTTTTCCTCATCTCCCCACCTGCGCATATTTCGAAGAAGAGGCCCTGAGACATGTTGGAGGCTTAAATCAAAATATGGAACTGGGCTATTTGCAATGACTTCAAGAAGCTCGCCGCTAAGACTTGAAGGATATAGGTATAGAAGGCGGACCCAGGAAACGACCTCACTTATCTGATTTACAAGATCTACAATCCCTTCAGAGCTCTCGCTTCGATCCCTAGCCCAAGAGGCTAAATCTTGAGCTACCAGAACAACCTCTTGCACTTCAAGAGATAAGACTTCTTCTCGTATATCCGAGATTGATCTGGATCGTTGCGGCCCTCTAAAAGAAGGAATGGCACAAAATCCGCAAATTCTATCGCACCCTTCAGCGACCTTTACATAACCCCATGGCTCTTCTCGTTTGGGTCGGGGTAAATTAAGCAGGTCAAATTTCGGAATATCTGGTTTAGAGGAAATACTTACTGGGACACCAAAACCAGCAATCGCATCAACATCGTCTTTCAACGTAGGCGCAATTTCATCCCCGTACCTTTCGGCTAAACACCCTGTAACCACCAGTTGCACGTCCTCTGAACGCATCTGACTATATTCAAAAACTGTAGCAATGCTTTCTTCTCTTGCCTGTTCTACGAATGAGCAAGTATTTACAACTATCAGGTTTGCATCTGAAGGCGTTTCTGCGGCACTCATGCCATCGAGAAGGAGAGTCCCAGCTATTTTTTCACTATCAACCTTGTTTTTGGGGCATCCTAAAGTCTCAATCCAAAAGCTTTTCTTCACTCCTTAAGCGTACCCTCCTAGGGCTTCGATGCAGATAATAGGTTGACCCTAAAGCCAGATAATGCCTTAAGAACCAACCAAGATCATCCAGACGACATAAGCGATAATAAGAATTCCTGCTTCAGTTCGTAATATTTTTCTGCCGGAAAGAATAAAGATGGCGCTTAAAGCCACAGTGGCAAGAGTGAGAGTAGCTCCCAGGGTGCTAATGATGGTTCCGTCTTTACTCTCTCCGGGAGCGATAAGTCCTATAAAGCCACCTATACCAAATCCGTTAAAAATATTCGACCCGAGAACTGTGCCAATAATAAGACCATGTTTCCCCTTCTTAGCTGCGACAGTGGATGCTACTAGTTCTGGGAGAGACGTCCCCACTGCGATTAAACTGATACCGATGAATCCACTTTTTACTCCCCATCTTTCTGCTAGATCTATCGCTCCTTCGGTCACAGCATAGGAAGCAGCGACTACTGCGATCAGTGAAACGGAAAGCTTCGCTATTTCTTTCTTGAGGTCGTATCTTCCTTCCGTTGGGGGATGATTCTCTTTAGATTTAGATGTTGGCAGTAGGTCCCCTTGAACCCCCGCTCCCCATTTGAATATTAGCGACAAGGAAAGCACCAGAAGGAGCATCATAACCCCTCCTTCCCATCTGCTTATCCCTCCACGAATAAAGAAGATAAATCCAACAGTTGAGAGTAAAGAAAACGGGAGGTAGAGGCTTTGGCCCCGAGTGGATATAGGAGCTCGGCTTATTAGAACCGCGCCCCCTAGAACTAGTGAAAGGTTTGCCACCATTGAACCAACTACATTCCCGGTAGCTAAGTCCACATCGTCTCGAACTGCAGAAGCTAAAGAGACTGCTAGTTCTGGCAAACTAGTCCCAAATCCCACGACAATTGCACCTACTACTGCTAATGAAACTCCCAAATGCAGAGCAAGGTCGCTAGAGGATTCAACCAGCACGTTAGCGCTATAGACCAATACAGCGATGCCGAGGAAGACAAGCACTAAGGAAAGGATCATGGTTCTATAAGTTACCTTTTGAGGTCACGCTTCGGTATTCTCAGCAAGTTGTTCTTGAGTAACCAAAACTTCACGCGGTTTTGAACCCTCACTAGGGCCAACAATCCCTCGATCTTCCAGCATGTCCATGATTCTTCCGGCCCGCGCAAACCCCACTCGCAATTTCCTCTGCAGCATAGAAGTTGACCCCATCTGCGAGTCAACTACTAGGTCTATGGCTTTAATCAGAAGTTCGTCATCTTCCGCGTCACCTGTTCCGCCTCCTGGGACTCCGCTAGCAGTAATTGTGACTTGCTCTTCAGTGATTGAGGGTCCTTCAGCCGCTTCTGGGTCGATCTGGTCTTTCTTTAGCCGCTCGACTTGTTTACGCCAACCGCCTACGACTCGTCGTACCTCGTCTTCACTTACCCATGCTCCCTGAATTCTTTGGGGTGACGATGATTTAGGATCGAGCAAGAGCATATCCCCTTGACCAACTAGTCGTTCAGCCCCACCTTGGTCGAGGATAACTCTGCTATCAGTTAAGCTCGAAACTGCAAAAGCGATTCGGGCAGGAATATTCGCTTTTATCACTCCAGTAATCACATTCGTTGAAGGTCGTTGTGTGGCGATTACCAAGTGGATCCCAACAGCCCGAGCTTTCTGGGCTATACGACAAATAGAATCTTCAACATCTCTCGGAGCCACCATCATAAGGTCAGAAAGCTCATCAACTACGACAAGGATATAGGGAAGGCGATCATAGGTTTTCGGTGTGCCATCAGGATTAACTGCACTGGGGGGAGGTTCAATAGTTCCTTTATCGTAGGCGGCGTTGTATCCTCCAATATCGCGGAATCGAACTTCCGATAAAAGCTCGTATCTGCGGTCCATCTCTCGGCATGCCCATTGCAGAGCGTTGGCCGCTTTTTTAGGATCAATTACTGGCTGGGTGAGAAGATGAGGGACTTTTTCGTATTGAGTCATCTCAACCATCTTTGGATCGATAAGAATCATCCGAACTGTTTCAGGTGTTGAACGCATCAATACAGATGTCACTATGCTATTTATGCATGAGCTTTTCCCTGCGCCCGTTGCCCCAGCTAGAAGAATGTGAGGCATCGCTGACAAGTTCATAAGCATAGATTGGCCGTTAATGTCCCTTCCGACTGCCACTTCTAATGGATGGGTTGCTTTTCTAGCTTCAGGGGCGCTCAGAATATCGCCTAAAGCAACAACTTGCCTCTCATTATTCGGGACTTCGACCCCTATAGCTTGCCGTCCCGGTATAGGAGCTAAAATTCTAACATCAGCTGATGCCATAGCATACGCAATGTCTTTGTTTAACGCTGTGACTTTCGAGACCTTGACGCCGGGCGCTAGTTCTAATTCATACCTAGTAACAGTAGGCCCGACTACCATCCCTACCAGTCTTGTCTCAACCCCATGTGTCGCTAAAGCCCGTTCAAGTACACGCCCTCTCTCTTCCACAAGAGCTTCGTTAATGTCTCTTGTGGTTGAGCGGTCAAGAACCTTAATCGAAGGTAACTTCCATGGTGACCCCTTAGACCCAGGCCCAAGCTCTATCTCGAGCTGTTCACCTGTTTCTAGAGCTGATGCTTTCTTAAACCCTTTACTTTCTGTTGAAGGCTCCTTGGGTTCAGCTTCTGAAGAAGAACTAGTCTCCTCCTTTTCTTCATTACGAAGTGCATCTCCAGCTCCTTCTGCGGATTCGGGAAGGGTCTCAACACTTGTGTCTACGAGGCTACGAGATTCACCATCAATCTGAATATGGGGCTGGCTAACTTCCTCTCGGAAACTTCCGATCTCTTCTCTGCTTTCTCCCAAAGCAAGCCGGATCGATTTTAATACGATTCTTCCAATCGCCTTCAAAGACCGCCAAATCTTTCCCCCTGCCTCTTGGAATGTCAACCCAGTAGCAACTATTAGCCCGAATAGGCCTATAGCTACCAGCACTAACGATGCAGCTAGCTGCTCAAAGGCTGCACGAAGTGGAGTACCGGTCAAGTAGCCAAGTACTCCTCCCCTTTTTTTCAATTCGGCATAATCTGATAGCCCGTAGTTCGCCGCATTGTCGTAGAAATGCGCCAACCCACAAATCGAAGCAAAAATAAACAAACCCCCAACTAGTATCCTTGCCGGCAACGCTGAATCATCGGCCATTTCAGATTCATTGTCTGGCGAATGAAAGGAAAGCGCCAAACCCGCAACTATTAACGAAACCGGCGCAGCGTAACCGACAGATCCAAAACAGGAGAGGAATACCCAAGGGCCCAGTATCTTTCCCACAATTCCAGCAAGGTCAAAGTACAAGCCAAGAGTAGCAAGGAGGCCAAGCACTAGAAACGCTAGACCCAGGATGTCTGATTTATGACCAGAAAAGGCTTTTTTTGCCGTGCTATTCAGCCCTTTTAGCAAAGGCGCCGTAGGGGCTTTGGCGGACGATTTCGTGTTCTTGGGTGGGGCTTTTTTCATTGCTTCTGACTCTCTGCCAACTTTTGATCCTTAGCGCTGAGAATGTTTTCGGTTTCGACAATATTTAAACGGTAGCACTAACTATAGGACATTTCGGGCTATCCCATCAGCAACCTAACTGAAGCCCGATATAGAAAGTAGGATTACAATTTTCGAACAATCGGCACGATCATTGGCCGGCGTCCTGTCAAATTATTTACGAGACTTCCAGTAATCCGTCGCACTCTTTGCTCCAGATATTCATCGGTTGCATCCTTTTGGAGAAGTGCTTTTTGAATTCCTTCTTTGATTGCACGCGCAATTTCTTCTTCCAAATCCTGTGCAATGTGGACATTGACCCATCCTTTGCTGGTGACTTTCGGATCTCCAAGAATTACATTCTCTTCATTGTCAATTTCCACCGATGCAACTACAAATCCTTCGTTTCCTAGAATCCTTCTCTCGGAGAAAACTTGATGCTCATGTTCGAGAATTTTGCCCTGTACGAATGGGTAACGACCTGAAGTGACTTTCTCTACAAGCACCAGGCCATCGTCACTTAGCTCGATCTGGTCACCATCTGTGGCAAGATAGACTTTTTCAGGAGGTAACCCTATTTCAACAGCTAGATCTTTGTGCGCTACCAAGTGTCGGTATTCTCCGTGGACCGGCACAAACCACTCAGCATTAGCTGCTTGATGAAGAGCTCGAAGCTCTTCCTGGTTCCCATGCCCAGAAGTATGCAACCCTAGATGATCAGCATGCAATACGGTTGCCCCGCGTTTCATAAGATTATTTATCATTCTCCCCACGCGGTCTTCATTGCCAGGAATAGACCTTGACGAAAGAATCACTGCATCTTGTTCACCTATAGTAATCCAGCGACTTTCTCCAGCTGATGCCATAGCTAAAGCGGAACGCGGCTCGGCTTGTGTACCTGTACTGATTACGCATATTTGATCTGGTGAATAATCTTGGATGCTTTCTATGTCTATAAGGTCCTCTTCCATGATGTCTAGAATCCCCAACTGGCGGGCCAAAGTAACATTCTTTTTCATTGACAGCCCTAGAGTGGAAATTTTCCGTCCTGCCGCCACCGCCGTCTGTGCAATTTGTTGGACTCTATGGATATGGCTCGCAAAGCATGCTGTAACAATCCGTTTTTCCTCATTGGATTTAAATACTTTCTCTAGTGAAACCCCAATGTCAGACTCTGAAATAGTACTCCCCGGCACATCAGAATTCGTTGAGTCGCAAAGCAAAAGTCGAATCCCAGGATTTTTAGAAAGCTCAGCGATTCGATCTAAGTCAGTTAACCGCCCATCAACTGGTTCAAGGTCTAGTTTGAAATCGCTTGAGTGGACGATTAATCCTTGGGGGGTTTGTATCGCAGAAATTAATCCTGAGGGAACAGAATGGGTCACTGGTAAAAACTCGCAAGCAAACTGCCCAATTGTAACTTTATCGCCATCGCTGACTTCAATTAGGTCGCAGTTGTTCAAAAGCTGGCGTTCCTCTAAACGGTTTCGGACCATTCCAAGAGTGAAAGAAGACCCATAGATCGGTAATGAAATGTGTTCAAGTAAGTACGGGAGTGCTCCAATATGGTCTTCATGGGCATGAGTAGTTATGCATCCAACGATCTTCTCGCTTCTGTCCAGAAGGTAAGATAGGTCAGGAAGGACTGAATTCGCACCAGGCATAAATTCATCGGGAAACAATTGTCCACAATCTAGGATAAGTATTTCACTCTCTGTCTCAATAGCAGCACAGTTCCTGCCGATGTCTCCAAGGCCACCAAGAAAGGTTATTCGTACTTTTTCCATGATTGTGGGCTGATCTCCTGATCAATCGGGTTTGATGCTTTGCCCGATTTCAGTTCCTGCTAGAACTTCTTCTGCTAGATTGCGGAGGTTAGTTGGCAAAGAGTCCATTGGAGGGCGCCCCTTCCCGACACTGAAACCGATTAATTCCATCATTACTTTTGCTGGAATCGGATTAGGAGCTTCGGGAGATGACTCATACAAAAATGATTTCTGCAACTGCGCATTTATTCTCTGTGCTTCTTCAAGTTCGCCACTCTCAATCGCTGACATCATTTTTTGATGCTCTATGCCAGTCCAATGGGTTGCAACTCCCACGACTCCCACTGCACCAATAGCCATAAGTGGCAGTGTGAGCGAATCATCTCCTGAATAAACTTCGAAGCCTTCAGGGGCTTGCGATAAGAAATAGGCTGTTTCAGATGGGTCACCCGCAGCGTCTTTCAGCGCAACAACATTTTCGACGGTATGAGCAAGCTCTAGCAAAGTTTCAGTTTCTATTTTCCTTCCACTCCTAGAGGGAATGTCATAAAGAATAATTGGGAGGTCGGTAGCATCTGCGATGGCTCGGAAATGATCCAATAGTCCGGCCTGGGGTGGTCGGTTATAGTACGGGGTGACACTTAAAATTGCAGAAGCTCCTGCCTTATCTGCCTTCTTAGTCAGCTCTATAGCTGCCTTAGTATCATTGCTACCGGCGCCTGCTATTACAGGCGCATCAACAGTATCAACTACGGTTGCTACCAGCTCGGTTTGCTCATCATGAGTTAAGGTAGGCGACTCTCCTGTAGTCCCAGCTACAACCAAACCGTCATTGCCGTTATCAAGAAGCCATTTCGCAAGATCTGCAGCAACATCTAGATCCAAGTCTCCGGATTTATCGAAAGGAGTAACCATAGCAGTCAGAACTTTACCGAATCGAGCCATAGGAACCTTTCTTGAAGCAAATCTATTACTTCGAGAATAGCATCGCTTTGAAGGACTTCTTGTGGAATAGAGAACTAAAGGTAATCGATTGGAATTTCTGAATGTCGTTTCTTTCCCCCAAGCTTCTTTCTATTTCGCCATAGAACAACTGGATAACCAATAGAAAAAACCGCAGCGAAAGAAAACCATTGAACTGCATAATTAAGGTGAGGCCCATCATCAAAATTAGGTCTTTCGAGCTTTAGCGGAATCCCCTGTTCCTCATTTTCTGGCTGTTGGAATTCAAGCTGAAGATAAACAGGGTATATGCCATAGCTCAATTGCTCTTGATAACGTTGAAGATCTACCCGGCCTAAACTCTTTAGCACCCCGCCCGATGGGTCGCTTTTTTGTAGGCCAGATGCCCCTTTTGTCTCCTGTATTAGGCCACTTATCGTTACTTTCCCCAGTGACTTAGGAGAAAAGTCCTCTGCGCTTAAGGGAATCCACCCTCGGTTAACGACCACTGCTATGTCTTCCGAGATACGGAGGGGGGTTAGTAACCAGTAACCTGGAGCACCATTCAAAGAGCGATTCCTTATCAGAACACTATCTTCATCTCTATATTGCCCCTCAGCCGTGACTCGTCTGAATTTTAATGATTCGCCGATCGACCATGGGTCGCTAGAATCAACTGCATCTTGTATCGGGATGAGAGCAGAAGCAGTTCTTTCCTCAACTTCTTGGTTAAGTTTCTGTTTACTATCTAAACGATCTAGTTGCCAGAGACCCATAAAGACCATCACGACTACAGCGGACCCTACTAAAAAGTGAACGATCGCTTTTCTCATAAGTTGAGTAACGGTTCAAGTCCTATTGTAATACCGGGATAGTTCCCCACATTCTTAACTGCGAGTAGAACTCCCGGCATAAATGATGACCGGTCATAACTGTCTTGACGTATCGTCAGAGTTTGTCCATCTGTCCCAAAAATAACATCTTGGTGGGCCACCATGCCCTCCATACGGACACTATGTATAGAGATGCCATCTTCGGTAACTCCTCCTCTAGCCCCGTCAAGAATCAAGTTGTCTGTGGAGTTTTTTATCCGCATAGTAGATGATGCGCCGATACGTTCAGCAGTAGTCAAAGCTGTGCCGGAAGGAGCATCTACTTTTGAACTGTGATGATATTCAATAATTTCAACATTATCGAAATGAGGGGCTGCCAATTCTGAAAAACGCATCATCAGAACAGCGCTGATAGCAAAGTTTGATGCTATTACACAATTGCTCCCCTTGAATAAATTCTTCAATCCTTCAATGTCTGCTTCAGTTAAACCTGTAGTTCCTACTACTGCATGGACCTCTGACTCAGCAATTTTTGGCAGGTTCCGTCGGACAGAATCAGCAACAGTGAAATCAACTACCACGTCAGCATCTTGCACAGCAGAGAAGTCATCAGTAATGCACAAGTCGGAACTTGCTATAGATTCCCCAACATTATTCTCATCTATCGCTGCAACGAGGGCCGTATCAGGATCATTTATGACGGCCTTACATACTTCTGTACCCATCCGACCTGATGCCCCAAGAACTCCAACTTTTATTGCCATATTACGATTGTGCCACGACAGCGGGGACACTGTGTGCAAATAACTCGAAATGACGCAAATGTTCTGTTTGGTAGTCCCAAACAGAACATGCGATTAGCGGTTTCGGCTACCTCGCCCTTTTCCTTTGCGATTTTGGTTGCCGCCAGAATTTCTTCTTCCTATAGCCTCAGGGCCTAGGTCACCAAGATCAGCGACTAAACCTTCTTCGAATTCGTCCTCGAAGCTTTTAGCACCATCATTTTTAGGCTGGCCTTCTCCTTTGTCACTCTTCTGCGCTTCCGAATCGTCTTTGTTTCCACTCTTAGTAGATTCATTCGATGATTCGTCAGCGACCGGAACAAGACTGATTTTTCCATTCGGGTCAATGTCTTCTACTCGAACCTCTACTTCTTGGCCTAGTTCGAGGACATCCTCAACCTTATTGATGCGTTTGTTCCCTCCTATCTTGGAGATATGCAGCAAGCCATCTCGGCCGGGGAGGATATTAACGAATGCACCAAAGTTGGTGATATTGACCACCTTGCCAAGGTAGATCTCGCCTACATCAGCTGTCGGAGGATCAAGGATTAGATTAATCTGTCGTTCAGCTTCATAGACAGCTTCACGATCGGTTCCGGCTATAGCGACGGTACCGACTGCTCCATCATCATCAACAATGATCTCTGCACCAGTTTCCTGCTGCATAGCATTAATGACCTTACCTTTGGGGCCGATAACTTCACCTATCTTATCGAGAGGTATTTCGAAGCTGATAATCTTTGGCGCTACATCACTGACATCATCTCTAGGTTCAGAGATTGCTTCTTTCATCACATCAAGGATTGCCAATCGAGCTTCTTTCGCTTGGTTAAGAGCATCAGCTAAAACTTCTGCGGGGATACCGTCAATCTTTGTATCTAATTGAAGGGCCGTAATGAAATCTGATGTCCCGGCTACTTTAAAGTCCATATCTCCAAACGCATCTTCGGCTCCAAGAATGTCAGTTAATGCTGTGTATTTTCCTTCAGCATAAACAAGTCCCATTGCGATACCAGCCACAGGAGCTTTAATAGGTACTCCTGCATCCATCAGCGATAGGCTTGAAGAGCAAACGGAAGCCATAGATGAAGATCCATTTGATGACATAACTTCCGAGACAAGTCGGAGGGTGTAAGGCCATTCTTCTTCGCTTGGGATTACTGGAAGAAGGGCACGTTCAGCGAGAGCACCATGGCCGATTTCACGCCGCTTTGGCCCTCGCATGAATCCTGCTTCTCCTGTTGAAAAGGGAGGGAAATTGTAGTGGTGCATATATCGTTTGCGAGTTATCGGATCGATCCCGTCGATCATCTGATCCATTCTTTTTGTTCCCAAGGTAGTGATGTTGAGGACTTGCGTCTCTCCACGCTGAAACAACCCTGAACCATGAGCAGTAGGGATTATCCCAACTGAACTAGAGAGAGAACGAAGATCTGCTGGGGTTCTTCCATCGATCCTAAGACCCTCTTCTACGATCCTCTTTCTGACAATGCTTTTTGTTAAAGAACGGATCGCCGCACCAATTTGCTTAGGAGCATCTTCGTCAGCGAATCTTTCCGCTAGGCCTTCTTTGATCTTCGAAGCTGCTAGAGCTTCGGCTTCACCTCTTGCCGACTTATCAGCTATCTTCTGACTTTCAGCGATTAGATCTGCACCTAGCTCTTCAACAGCAGCAAAGATTTCTTCACTGTAGTCGACCGATATCTCTACTTCCATGGTTTCCTTGGCTCCGGCAGCCTGAATTAACTCTGTTTGAAGGGAAATAGCGTCTTTAATCGGCCCTTTAGCAAACTCTAGTCCATCAGCAAGAACACCTTCATCAACTTTTGGAGCTCCTTCTTCGTAATACTTCCAAGACTCAGGTGTTCCTCCAGCTTCCACCATCATGACAGCTACATCGCCATCATCAAGCAATCGCCCTGCAACAACCATTTCAAATGTTGATGCTTCCCCTTCTTCATATGTGGGGAGAGAAATCCATTCCCCGTTCTGGTCATACGCAATTCGAACACATCCAAGTGGGCCCTGAAAGGGTATATCCGAGATACACAACGCTGCTGACGCAGCATTAATAGCTGGTACATCATAAGGATTCTCCTGGTCAGCTCCAAGGACCGTCGCTACTATATGCACATCATTTCTAAATCCTTCCGGAAACAAAGGTCTTAGGGGCCTGTCGGTCAAACGGCAAGCCAAGATTGCTGTTTCGCTTGCTCTTCCTTCTCTTCGAAAGAAAGAACCCGGTATTTTTCCTGCAGCATAGCTTCTCTCTTCGAAGTCAACTGTAAGCGGGAAGAAATCAGTTCCCGGTCGGACATTTTTGTTAGAAGTAGCAGTCACCAGAACCTTGGTTCTTCCCACAGTGACTACAACTGCACCATTTGCTTGACCAGCGAGGACGCCGGTTTCTAATGATAATACTTTCTCTTCTGCGCCTATCGCGCTAGATACTGAAATGGCTTCAGCCATTTGAACTCCTTTTCAAGGCAAACGCCTTTATCTTTGGCCCCGGTCGTTCCGGTAACCACCAGCTGCAGAGTTCAACTTTCCAGTTGAAGGGGTCCGAATCAAAGAATGTTCGGGCCACTTCAACTGGCAGCTGATTTATCGCAGCGGGATTGTTTTTTGTTTATTCCTTATAGTAGTTTACTATTTCTAATTCTAGGGTATCCGATTTCTAACAGATAAACCCACAAGTAATGACTTATGCTTACCGGCGAAGGCCAAGTGACGAGATGATCTTTCTATATCGCTCGACATCATTCTTCTTAACGTAATCGAGCATTCGTCGACGACGCCCAACTAACATAAGCAAACCCCTCCGGCTATGGTGGTCCTTTTTATGAATCT
The DNA here is from genome assembly GCA_029244605.1 of Acidimicrobiales bacterium. Lineage (GTDB taxonomy): Bacteria > Actinomycetota > Acidimicrobiia > Acidimicrobiales > UBA8592 > UBA8592. Next base: position 13,749 of record JAQWQL010000076.1, read on the forward strand.
TTAGATGCTCAGTTAAATGATCAATTCGATCGGTTAGCAAAGCGATCTGAACTTCTGGAGATCCAGT
>JAQWQL010000005.1 GCA_029244605.1 Acidimicrobiales bacterium
GAGACTAAGGAAAAGTTAATTATCTAAAGAATGGGCCTTTAAGTCATCAAGGCGCGCCCACTCTAGGGTTGCGATATGAGTTGATTCTAATTTTACCTGAGGAGCTTTGCCAGCTAGAAAAGCTTCCTGCCACCGAGGTGCACAAAGGCACCATTGATCACCAGGTTGTAACCCGTCAAAACCGTATTCAGGCATTGGTGTTGAAAGATCATTCCCTGCTTCTTTAGAAAACATTAAAAACTCTTCTGTCATGATCGCGCACACGGTATGTACTCCCATATCCCCTGTGCCAGTATCACAGCAACCGTTTCGATAATAGCCAGTGAGGGGGTCAAGACTACAGTCCACAAGATCTGTCCCTAATACATTTTTTGCCATATTGCTATCGTATATCTTATTGGCCTCCGAAAGAAAATAGTTAAGCTAGAGCACCAGTATTTGAAATTAATTCATTGTTTTGGATTTCACACCAGTCGAGAAATTCCTTCCGGAAATTACAAGATCGATATGAGGAACGTGCAGGGGTTTGGCTTCTATCACTTCGGTATAGGGCCCAAAGTGCTGCTTGTCCTGACATTGTGTTTGATCCAGTGTGGGTATTCATTTCGTCTCCATTCTTGAACTTGTTTGTTCAAGAGAGAGACGGTTCTATTGGTAGTTTTCTTACACCCATACCACTATATTTTTGTAACGAGTTGTTCTGCTGAGTGTTTGCCGGCAATGTAGCCAAAGACCATGCATGGTCCCAGCGTTCCCCCAGCCCCGCCGTAAGCCATTCCCATAGCTGATGCCATGACATTCCCCGCAGCATAGAGTCCTTGGATAGCTTCGCCATCAAGATTAAGTATCTGCGCCTTTGAGTTAGTTTGCGGCCCGCCTTTGGTCCCCAGCGCACCCGGTTTGACTTCTATAGCGTAATATGGGGCTTTGTCGATTGGTCCCAGCGTTGCCGCTGTTGTTCTTGTCCCATCACCCCAATGGGTGTCATTCACACTTTTGCCTCGGTGGAAGTCGTTGTCATCGAGGTCGGCTGCTTGTGCGTTCCAGCACTCTACTGTTTCTTCAAGGCCTAATCCATCACAACCGATTAGCTCTGCTAGTTCGGGTAGGGTATCTGCTGCTGTCAGCCAGTCTGGGACTTGCCCTTCGCCCCTGTATCTGCATAAGCCGTAGCGAACTAGATATTCCTGGTCAAAGATCATCCACGCAGGGATATTTTTATATTCAAAGGTTCCAGGGTCTAACTGGTGAAATGCTGCTCCGAATGCGTTGTAATTTGCAGCTTCGTTGGCGAATCTTTTACCATCTTTGTTCACCATTATGCATCTTGGATTAACTCGTTCTCGATTTACCATCCACGGGATAGTTGTCCCTTCGTCATTTGTGATGTCGATAACTGGAACCCACCATGCCTCCTGCATATTTCCAAGCGCTGCTCCTGCCCGCATTGCCATTTTCAGGCCGTCGCCCGTGTTTGTTTCAATAGAAACTGGCCTGTGAAGTGGGCCGCGTATGAAACTATCTACAAGGTTTTTATTCCATTCAAAACCACCGGTAGCGATGATCACGCATTGAGTGGTGACTTCTCTTATCCCTGAGGGAGTGTCAAATCGTACACCTTGCACAATCCCATTATCGATAATTAATTCTTCCGCCTGATGTTCAATTTCAATGATGATCTCTCGATCTAAACATGATTTCAGTAATCGTCCTATTAACGCTTGGCCACAACCCCGAAGATTGTTTTCTGATCGGAGTTTTAGAATTTCCTTTGGGGATTCACTCAGCGGACCTCTGCCGAGAGTTGTCTCATTCATTAAGAGGAAGGGTGACATTTGACGGCTCTGACTGATCCGGTCAGCCCATTCGCCTAACTCATCGAATGGGAATAGAGGGCATTCTAGGGATCGTCCTCCGATTTGATTACCACCTGGATTCTCTGGATGGTAATCGGGAAAGCTTTCGACAATTTCGAAGATAACTTCACTGTTGTCTTCGAACCATTGAACCATAGAGGGCCCGACATCAACGTATGCTTCAAGAAGGTCGGTGCGCATTCGCCCATGGGATAATGAGTTGAGGTACTCCAATGCCGTTTCCCGCGAATCATAAATTTTTTGGTTCACCATATGATGATTTCCTGGTATCCAGATCATTCCACCCGACATAGCTGAAGTTCCGCCTAGGACACTAGCTTTTTCAAAAACTCCGACGACTTCTGCCCCATGGCCTGATGCTGAAACCGCAGCGGCGAGGGCGGCTGCTCCCGATCCGAGAACCACAACTTCAAAATAATCCATGTCTGAATCTTATGAGATATGGAGAATCTAGCCAAATAGGTACATTGAGAGTATCCCTTACCCAAAAGAGAACACTATATGACCACTGCATTATTCTGGTTTAGAAAAGACCTTCGCATAAAGAACAATCATGCATGGGTGAAGGCATGCGAAACGCATAGGGTACTTCCGGTATTTGTTCTAGAACCTCAAATCATTTCAAATGCAGGATTACATCGGAGGAATCAATTTTTCTTAAACCTTTCCGCCCTTGCTGAAGAAATTCAATCAATTGGTGGAAGATTAAATGTTATTCATGGGCCAGCGAGCGATGTCCTTCCTCGGTATGTCAGAGAAAATAATATTGACTGCTTATATTTCAACGCTGACACGACACCTTTCTCCAGGCAGAGAGACGAGTTTCTATCTAACGAGATCAGCGCACAAACTCACATCTTTTGGGGTGGCTTGGTGCACCCACCGGAAACCGTCTTGACCCAAAAAGGAGAGATCTCTAAAGTCTTTACCCCGTTCTATAAGAAATGGGTCACGATCCCTGCCCCACTATCGCTCCAAAATGTTCAGCCGGTTTTTGTAAGCGGTCGAGAGAATGATTGGGAAATAGAACAGGACTTGATTCCAAGTTCCTCTGATGTGGGACACAGAGGAGCTAAAGAAAGGCTTGAACGCTTTCTCAAGGTAGCAGATGACTACCAAGAGTCTCGAAATATCCCATCGGTGGAGGGGACATCGTTCCTTTCCTCTGACCTTCATTTTGGAACGATAGGGCCAAGAGAGATTCTCCACAGGCTTTCCCCGAACCGGGAAGGACATAGGCAGTTTATTCGCCAACTAGCTTGGCGTGACTGGTATGCCCACCTTCTTTATGCTAATCAAGAGATTCCTCTCAAGGCCGCAAATCGATCGTATGAGAACATCCAATGGAGAGATGACTCGGAAGACCTCGAGAATTGGGAGAAAGGACGAACTGGCTACCCTATAGTCGATGCAGGAATGCGACAGCTGTCTGCTACAGGATGGATGCACAACAGGGTTCGGATGATTACCGCTTCATTTCTCGTTAAGCATTTACTAATAGATTGGAGAAAAGGGGAGAGGTACTTTCGAAGGACACTTATTGACGGTGATGTTGCTCAAAATTGTGGGAATTGGCAATGGGTAGCTGGGACGGGTTTTGATGCCGCCCCTTACTTTAGGGTCTTTAACCCTGTGCTTCAGTCGAAAAAGTTTGATCCCTCAGGAAGATATATAAGGCGTTGGGTTCCCGAGCTAGAAGGCATGTCCAATTCAGCGATACATTCCCCATGGGAATATGATGAAGCTACATTGAGAAAACACGGCGTAGCACTCGGTGAAACGTACCCATTTCCAATGGTTAATCATGCAGAAGCTAGAGACAGGGCACTAGCTACATATAAAAAAGCTAGAGAGTAACTTCCCAAATTTTTTAGTTCTGAGCTAACAGAATGTGAAATCTGCCACAAAGCAAAACTCTGTTGAGTATTAGGTTTATCTTCGCAAGCAAGAACGCTACCGTTATATTCTCTATGGCAGAACGTGAACTTATAACTGTTACTGGCTCGACAGGATATGTCGGAGGGCGGCTAGTTCCTATACTTTTGCAGAATGGATACCGAGTCCGCTGCGTTACCAGATCTGTTGGATCTCTCCAAGACAGGGATTGGACCAATGATATTGAAATAGTAGAGGCAGATCTAGAAGAGAAGAGCGAAGTATTTAATGCATTAAGAGGTTCAGATCGAGCTTTTTACCTTGTTCATTCGATGTCAGCAACTCGAAACTTTGCTGAAGCAGAGGAAAAGATAGCGAAAAATTTTGTCGACGTTTCTGATGAAGCGGGATTGAAACAGCTTGTGTACCTAGGTGGTTTGGGTCAGGATCACGTAGAGAAGTCCGCTCACCTTCAGAGTCGACAAGTAGTGGGAAGGATACTCGCTTCGGGATCAACGCCAGTAACCGAACTTCGAGCAGCTGTAATTATTGGATCAGGGAGTGCTTCGTTCGAAATGCTACGTTCTCTCGTTGAGGTCTTACCGTTTATGATTGTTCCCAAATGGGTAACTAAGACAAAGTGTCAACCAATTTCGATCGGTAACGTTCTGGAAAATCTTCTAGATGTTCTCGGACGAGAAGAGACTTATAATCAAGTTTTTGAAATAGGTGGGTCTGAAGTAGTTACTTATCGGGAGATGATGGACATGTATGCAGAAGTAGCAGGATTAAAAAGACGTTTAATTCTTCCTGTGCCAGTTCTTACTCCCCGTTTATCCTCCCATTGGGTCAATTTGGTAAGTCCGCTGCCCTTCACACTTGCTCGTGCACTTATCGACTCATTAACTACTGATGTTGTAGCCCAGGGGAGCGGAAACGAACTTATACCTGAAAGACCCACTGAAAAATTAGAAGATGCAATAGGTAAAGCTGTCACACGTGTTAAAGAAATGGAAATTCCTACTCGCTGGTCAGATACAAGTGTGTTTCAAGACCCAGCTCGGCCTGAACCTAGCGACCCAGAATGGGCCGGGGGCAGAGTTCTTGTCGATCGGCGAGATCAGAAGACAGTTATGGGTATGGATACAGTAATGCGAACGATTAAGTCAGTTGGAGGTGATACAGGATGGTTTGCCTTTGATTGGCTATGGGCTATTCGAGGATTTGTGGATGAATTGTTAGGCGGGGTAGGTGTAAGAAGAGGAAGAAGGCACCCGATTGATCTTCGAGTCGGCGATACTGTCGATTTTTTTAAAGTTACCTTGGTATCTCCGACACGTCTTCGACTGCTAGCCGAAATGAAAGTCCCTGGTCATGCATGGCTGGAATGGAATGTTAAAGAAACTAGTACTGGAACTATTGTTGAACAACAGGCATTATTTGTTCCCAAGGGAGTCGTTGGGCGCGCCTATTGGTATTTTTTACTTCCAGCTCACATTCTTATTTGGAAAAGGATGCTGCAAAATCTTGTGAAACTCGCTGAAAGGGAGGAATGACCAGCGGCGTGATCTTATCTAAAGGTCTCTATAGCTTCCATCGGATCTTGCGTATCTCCGAAATATCCAAGCGCATAGGACCCTTTGCTATATCCAATAAGTTTTGCCAGATCAGAATCAATTGTGGCTGCTATTTCTGGAGGGCAGGCTAAATACTGGTTTTCTTCCTGTCGAAGGAAACTAGCAGAGTAATCAATGTTTACACCGGTCCGGCGGTCGTCTGTAATGTTCTTTCCTCCACTGTGATAAGCACTTCCGGTGTATAGCAATACAGACCCGCATGACATGATTGCTGGGACAGTCTCTTCATAGGTAGGTTGAAGCTTGTCTTCCCACAGGTGGCTGCCAGGTATTATTCTCGTGGCCCCATTTTCTTCAGTGAAATCTGTTAGAGCCCACATTGTTGAAACTTCAACTTCCCAATCTGAAGGGAAGGGAAAGAAATCCCATGCCCACTGGTCACGATGAATTGGCTGTGCTTCTGCCCCTGGGCCTAAGTCAATGATTTGAGTGAGATGAATTTGCATACTGGATGCAGTTTGGCAGATCACATCCTTCGCACTACCAACAACAGTGGGATGCGATGCTAGTTCATGGGATGAATTAGATCTAGCAATCAACGATCCGGTCCTCTTCGTTTTTTCTCCCGTGAAGCTGTCAAGACCGAAGGGTGTTTTATGAATAAAAGGTTCGAGCTCTGAACCTACTTGTTCCATAAGCTCTTCGGAGACTAATTGCTCGATCACTACACATCCAGCATCTCTTAATGCTTGTGCTACATCCTCACTAGAGGCGTTTCTCCCGTATCGTGGAAGCTCCATTTCCAATTGTCTCCTAGGCGTGGATGGGAGGCAGGCGGTTACCCCACCCTACTTCGGCCTCTAGTTGAGCGCTGACACTTAAGAGAAGGTCCTCTCTCCCGTAGGCTGCTACTAACTGAATCCCGACTGGAAGCCCTTCGGACGTATTGTTTATCGGCAGTGAAATAGCAGGTTGACCAGAAACGTTAAAAAATGATGTGAAAGCTGCGAACGGTATCGACCGCATCGAGTTACGCATCGGTTCCTGAGGTGTGGAGGTTAGGTCACCAATTTTTGGAGGAGGCTGAAGAGTCGTAGGGGTAAGTAGTAGGTCCCACCCATCTTCCCACCATTTCGCTGCGCCTCTTCGTGTTTCAGCCATAGCAGCCTGTGCTCGGAGGACTTCTAAACCAGTCGTTTTAGCCCCGTACTCAGCCATAGCCCAAGTCGCTAGTTCGACGTCATCTTTGGTTACTTCACGACCCAACATTTGTTCCAAGGAGCGGAGGGTAAGGTTTGCACCAGCCATCCAGACCGCACTAAAGCGAGCCCCAATCGACTGGTCATCAAGCGTCTTGGGGTGAGACTCTTCAACGGTGTGCCCAAGTTTTTCTAAAATTTTTGCTGTATCAAGTGCTGACTGCCGGCATTCTGAATCAATCTCCAGTTCTTCTCGTGGTGATTCAGCCCAGATACCAATTCTAAGTTTCCCTGGATCCTTTTTCGTAGCATCAACGTATGGTTGCCCAATCATAGGTGCTACTACACCATCGCCGAGGGTCGGTATCGCAGAAACATCTAGAATCGCAGCTGAGTCCCTGACAGAACGTGAAACGACATGCTGGATCGAAAGGCCCCATTCATCTTGGAACGGTCCCATCGGTACTCTTCCCCGACTCGGCTTTAAACCCACAAGGCCACACATAGCTGCAGGAATCCGTATGGAACCACCACCATCACTAGCATTTGCTGAAGGGACCATACCCGCGGCTACCGCCGCAGCTGCCCCTCCGCTTGAACCTCCGGTTCCATAATCTGTATTCCACGGATTACGAGACGGCCCATATGATTCGGGCTCTGTCGTCCCGACCAATCCAAATTCCGGAGTATTTGTTCTTCCGACAACGATAAATCCAGCTTCTCGGTACCTTCTAGCAAGGTCTGACTCGATAGTTGAGATGTAATTGATTTCCTTAAGTGCTTTGTTACCTAGATGCATTGGTTCATTAGCGCTCGAAGTCCGTAGGTCTTTTAAGAGAAACGGGACTCCCTTAAATGGACCATCTGGGATTTCTCCTGCGGCATCTTCTAAGGCTCTTTCAAACCTTCTAGTTACGACAGCATTTAGCTCACCGTCGAGGGCTTCTATCCTCTCGATTGAAGCTTGTACGGCTTCGGTAGGGGATATTTCTGCATTACGTATCTTTGATGCCAGATCGACAGTATCTAACTTGCTTAGCTCATGATCATTTGTTCCCATGTGAGCGAACTTAGTCGAATTGGTAATTTCCCGCTATCTAAGTCCCATGATTCTTCAGGGGGTCCAATCAGTGAAGGTATCGATCATGAGTTCCACGTTGGGACCTAAAGGGTAGAGAATAGGGGTAGTACACCCGGCATCGATGTATTCTTTTACTTTTTCCTTTGCTTCCTCAGGAGTTCCGGAAGCGGTGCACCTTTGGACAACGTCATCAGGGACAAGTTTTGATGCAGCTACTACTTCTTCATGAGTGGCAGGCCATGTTAGAACTTGATGGATCTCATTGAGTAATTCATCAGTTACGCCGCTTGCGGCCATAATGTGAGGCTGCTGCCCAAGGTATTGTGTTAGTAGCAGCCTCGCTCCATCTAAAGCAGCTTGCCGGTCTTCATCTACGGAGCACACGATTAATTGCGGCCTATCTATTGCATCGATGTCCCTCCCAATAGACTTTGCCCCAATTTCAAGAGCTTCCATAGCTCGTAGGTTATATCCAGGTTCGACCATGTAGTTCAGGACGACGCCATCAGCGATTTTCCCGGTTAATTCCATCATTTTCATTCCTGTCGCACCAATGTAGATAGGGACGTCTTTTGCCCGGCGTTCCTGATGAACATAATCGAGCTCGACTCCGTCTAGCTGAACAAAATCACCGTCGTATGTAACTGGTCCATCACACTGAAGAAGTGCGCGAACAGATTCCACTACCTCCCTCATGACTCGCAAGGGTCGTTTCCGTTCAATTCCAACTTTTGCAGCAAGCGGATCCCACCAAGCTCCAATACCTAGAATAATCCGGCCTGGAGCTAGGTCATCAAGAGTCGAAAAAGTTGATGCTATACGGGCTGGGTTTCTAGTCCAGCAATCTATAACCCCGCTTCCTATTTTGATTCTTGAAGTGTTGCCTGCAAAAGCTGCCATAGGAACGCAGCATTCACGGACGAGCCTAGAATCTGCTTGCCAGACGGCATCAAAGCCTTGATCCTCCGCGTGTTTCGCGTATTTCATTGCATCTTGGATTGTATGTGCATCTTGAAGGTATAGGGCTACTGATTGTGTCATGATAATTCATCGAGTTTCTTAAATAGTTTCGAGGCCGCTTCTGCTGCTTTCGATCGTATTTCATCAACGTCAACTGTCATTACAACCCCATCTTTCATCACTTCTTTACCTGCGACAACGATATCTCTTGGTTTCACCCCTAGGGAGAATGCTAGGTGCCAAGGGTCCATATTCGGATATGACCATGTCACGATGTCTTGTTGGCTTTCGGGGAAAAGCCCAGCATTTATCTCCAGCATTTCCCATATCGCCTGAGGTGACTCAGTGACGTCATTTTCTCGTAAGCGGGCGTATCCAAGTCGGAACTCATCTATCATGTCGGCACCTATCCCGTCGGTTCCTAATCCAACGGGATTTGAGAACCTTTTCGGTTTCGCATATCCAGCAGAGTTATTCATGTTCGAACGCGGATTGTGAATGACAGTTCCACGAAGACCATGTTCGTTTTCAAGGTGGACTCCATGAGCGAGGATCCAATCGTCTTGAGAAAGGCTATTGAGTCGTTCGGCTGCGGCAATATCTATTTTCCCCTCCGCAACATGGGTGTGAATCCCTACGTTGAATTCTTTTGCCAATGAAGCTGCATTTGCAAGAGTCTCATCTGAACAGGTAAATGCAGCATGGAGACCTACCATGCCTTTCCCTCCTTCGCTTAGGAAACGCCGGTTCTCTTCGAGCCCTCTTCGTGCTCCTTCAGTCATGGATTTGGGAGGAAAGCTTGATGCGGGGTGGCGGTCAGTTATTCCATAGCAGGTGTTGACTCTCACGCCGACTTCAGTACAGGCTTCGGCGATGACAGAAAGCGACCCTTCCACGGCATTTGGGGATTCGTGGTGGTCGATAATGCAAGTAGTTCCAGTTTCAAGCGCTTCTAACGCGCCGAGTTTGGCTGACCAATAAATAGATTCTAGGTCGAGAGCCTGGTCGAGTTTCCACCAAATTGATTCGAGGATATCTAGAAAGGAAAGAGGAGGGGCCTCTGGTCCTGGCATTCCTCGAGCTAAAGATGAGTAAAGATGGTGATGAGCGCAAACCATGCCATGAGTCTGGTTTATAGCTAAATCCACGCATCAGACCTTTCACGATTAGATGCGTTCTGTATTGGAAGTTCGGTTCGCCATTGGCCGTCAAAGGCAAAGAATGCTGAAGCAACCGCCCCAGCGGTGGGGACAAGTCCTATTTCACCGACACCCTTGATCCCATATGGCGAATTAGGTTCAGGTGATTCGACAAGGATAACATCGACGGGTGGCATATCTTTGGGTCGAATAACTCCTAGACTTTTCAGTGTCGTATTCTTGGGTCGTCCTGTTTCATCGCATGGGAACCCTTCAGAGAGTGCATAGCCTAACCCCATGTGGACAGCACCTTCAATTTGCCCTTCGCACAACATGGGATTGACTGCCCTACCTACATCATGGGCCGCAACAACCTTTTCGATATTCCCTGTGTCAGAATCCAATATCACCACTTGGGCGGCGTAGCCGAATGTTGAGTGGATAATTGGGTTTTCAACATTTTCAGATAATGCATTCGTCCAGTCAACTCGGTATTCACCTTCGTAATCTTCACCAATTGCCCTTCCACCTTCGATAGCTTTCTGGCAGGCGTCACGGACGGCTCCGGCTCCCATAAGGGTTCCGCGGCTTCCCGTTGTCTGTCCAGCCCCTAGCTCACGAGTAGTGTCTACGATCACATCAATTGATGAAGCGGGAATTCCGAGCTCTTCTATCGCTACTTGTGCTGCAACGGTATGTACGCCTTGCCCCATTTCAGTCCAACAGTGCCGAACTTGAACCCGCCCATCTTCACAGAACCGGATAACAGCTTTAGCAACCTCTTTGAACCCATTGCCTAGTCCAGAATTCTTTAATCCGAGCCCAATCCCGACAGGTTTTCCACTTGCGGCTGCTGCATCGTAGGCACCCTTTACCGCGTCAAGGCAAGCTTGAGCCCCTAAAGAACCTTCATCCATAATTTGTCCCGGCCCCCATACCGACCCGGAAGTAATGACATTCCTGTTTCTGATTTCCCATCCTGAAATACCGACAAGTTCAGCTAGTCTGTCCATCGCCCCTTCCATCGCAAACTGCGCTTGGTTAGCTCCAAATCCTCTAAATGCTCCACAAACCGAATTATTAGTCCTTACGGCAATTGCTTCAACTTCGATGTTGGGAACAACGTACGGGCCGCTTGCATGCCCTGCAGCTCGCTCCAAGACTTTCATCCCGACAGAAGCATATGGGCCAGAGTCGCCAACCATATAGACGGAGAGAGCTTGTAACTCCCCATTCTCGTTACACCCAGCCTTATATTGCAGCTTTATAGGGTGTCTTTTGCTGTGAATGAGAAAGGACTCTTCACGGGAGAGGGTTGTTTTTACAGGTGCTTTTAGGAGCCACGCAGCTAAGGCTGTTTGCGCCTGATTCGACATATCCTCTTTCCCCCCGAAAGCTCCTCCATTTGAAACTAGTTCGACAGTGACTTCTGAGGGATCAATTCCTAAAACGCGAGCTATATCATTTCTGTCATCCCAGATTCCTTGACCGCCGCTATAGACAAAGAGGTTTCCGGTTTCGTCGAACGTTGCCAGTGTCGACTCAGGTTCAACAAAAGCATGATCGACCCTTTGAGTTTGGAATGTTTCAGATATCACATGGGCGCAGTCATTAAAGGCAGATTCTGGGTCGCCTCGTCTATAAGTCGATGTGGAAAGGATATTGCCTTCTAATCCCCACACTGCATTTTCATCAGCGCCGATTGCTGTAAACGGATCTGTGATCACTGGTAACTCTCTATAGGTGATATCAATTAACTCAGCAGCGTCTCTGGCTGTGGTTCTATCTGCTGCGACTACAAGAGCAAGTACATCTCCCAAATAGCTTGTTCGGCCTCCAACTGGAATAAAAACAGGCCAGTCTTTATGTATTAAGCCCACACGTAACTCACCGGGGACATCAGATGCGGTTATTACTCGGACGACACCTTCTACGGCTTCTGCGGCTGACGTGTCAATCGATATTATTTCTGCGCGGGCATGCTCGGAAAGTTTAAACGCTCCATGGAGAAGTCCATCTGGTTGCATGTCATCGATAAATGGTCTTCTACCGGTAGCAAGGTCCTCGGCTTCGTACTTCAATCCACTTGACCCAATTCCCGCAAGAGGGGCTACAGATGGGATGTTGTTCTTCGCCAATGCTTCAATAGCATCTAGAATCTTTACGTATCCGGTGCAGCGACACAGATGGGCGCCGAGATGACGCGCAGCGTATTCGCGTTCTAGCTTGTCACCTTTTTTATCTACCAGTACCTTGGTTCGAACCATAATCCCTGGCGTGCAGAAGCCGCATTGCAGAGCCCCACAAGCAGCAAATGCTCTGCCCATTTGGTCTAATTCTTCCGAGTCGATTCCCTCAAGAGTTTGTATTTTTGCATCTTCTGCCCGCTCTACAGAAAGTTGGCAAGAGATCCGGGCTTTATCGTTCATTATGACTGTGCAGCATCCACATTGTCCGCTAGGGGAACACCCATCCTTCGGGGAAATAATTCCGAGCTCATCTCTGAGAGCTGCAAGAAGGTGAGGGTGCTTTCCATTGACCGTAACCTTCGTTCCATTTAACTCAAAGGAAGTCATGAATCCCTCGCTTCTCCCGCAGGCGTTATTGTACCCTTTTGGTCAGTGATGGGGCTGTATGTCTCAGGTCTTCGGTACCGATCAAAGTCAAATACCGTATCTTTATAGTTATTGCAAAGATCCAAGTCAAGATCAGCTACAACTAGCTCATCACCAGAAGTGGCAGCTACAGAGATGATTTCTCCGGTGGGGGCGATGATGCAGCTTTCTGCTAAAGAGTCTACACCTTCCTCTAGACCTCCCTTTGCTACACCTATTACAAAGCACCCATTTTGGTATGCTCCAGATTGCATCACAAGATGATTGTGGAAACCTGCTAAAGCATTTTGAGTTGGATCTGGTGCGTAATGAAGTGGAGTGTTGTACCCGATTAAAATTAGTTCTGCGCCACCTAAAGCTAAGCAACGGTAAGTCTCTGGCCAGCGACGATCATTACAAATAGCCATTCCTACTATTCCGTTAAAAGCCTCCCAGGTAGGAAAATGATTGCCGGCGTCAAAGTATCTCCTTTCCAAATGCTGAAACTCCCGCCATGCCTCATGTTCTTCGTGTCCTGGAAGATGAACTTTGCGGTATTTCCCAACTATCCGTCCATCGCGTTCTACAAGGATTTGGGTGTTGTACCTATCTCCGCCCGTTGTGAGTTCCGCGTAGCCAAGGCAGAACCCTATACCTAATTTTTTTGCCCTATCGAAAAGTCGTTGAGTGTCAGGCCCAGGCATTTCTTTTTCAAAGAAGCTCTCTATAGCTGAATCCTCCTCAAAGTACCACCTTGGAAAAAATGTTGTTAGGGCTAACTCTGGGTAAACGACGAGATCGACCTCAGCCTCGTTGGCCTCATTGAGTAGTCCGATAAGGCGTTCGACAACGTCTTTTCGTGATTCATCTTTCGATATTGGACCTAATTGTCCGGCAGCTACACGAAGTAAACGATTACTCATCGGCAACCTCCTGCAGCGTTCACAATAATATCTAAAAGAACATTTGCCCCAGCTGATATTTCCTCTAACGAAGTATATTCAGCAGGGTTGTGCGATAGTCCCCCTTTACTAGGAACAAAGATCATGGCTGCTGGGCAGACCCTTGCGAGCATTTGAGCATCATGTCCTGCTCCGGATGTCATTTGCCGAGTGGTATACCCTAAGTTCTTCGCAGTTGTTGAAATTTGACTTACAAGGTCCTGATTGAATTCCACCGGTTCAAATCTAGCTAATGACTCGCTGGCGATCTTAACGCTTTCTTTGCGAGAAATCTCTTCGCAAAAGGTTACTAGGCGATCTTCGGCCTCACGGAGCATCGCTTCTGATGTATTACGAAGATCTACGGTCATAGAAGCTTTTGAAGCGACTACGTTCACTAGGTTTGGAGTTAGGTCGACCTTTCCCACTGTACCTACCTGTGCGCCTCCCATTTGGTCGGTAAGTTCTCGGACAAACGTCGAAATTCTGCCTGCTACATATCCTGCATCTCGGCGCATCGTCATTGGGGTAGTTCCAGCATGGTTAGATTGGCCTTCTATTGTTAGCTCGGTCCAACTGATGCCCTGAACACTTTCAACTGCACCAATATCGATTCCTTCACTTTCAAGAACCGGGCCTTGTTCAATGTGAAGTTCAAGGAATATCTTGGGGGTGATACCTGGACACGGTGCAGTTCCGCTGTATCCGACACTTTTGAGCTCATCGCTGAGTTTCTCCCCATTAACAGAAATAGTGTCTAGGGCTGTTTGCAGATCTAATCCGCCGACGTAAACCAGGCTGCCTAACATGTCTGGAGCAAATCTGGCACCCTCTTCACCTGTAAAGAAACTTACAGCGACCGGATGTTCAGTCAGGACCTTCTGTTCCTTGACTGTCTGAACTATTTCTAAACCAGCGAGGACTCCCAAATTGCCATCAAATCTCCCTCCTGAGCGGACTGTATCAATATGGCTTCCGGTCATTACCGGTGGCAGGTTTCTATCCGTTCCTTTCCCATGCCAGAGACCGATTACATTCCCAATTTGATCTATAGAGACTTCCATTTCTAGTTGCCGCATCCATGAGACAACAAGATCTCGTGCTTGACCATCTTCTTTCGTCAACGCGAGCCGGCTACTTCCGAGTGTCCCCGGAATAGCACCTACCTGTGCCAACTCATCTAACCGGTCCCATAGCCGGTTTCCGTTAATGCGAAATTTCCCCACTGTAAAAGTCTACATTTCGCTTGAGCTGTTCCCTTGTATTTAAGAAGTTGAAAGAGTTGTTATTCCAAGGCGATATCTTCTGGCCGGACCGGAACTCTGCGCAAGTCTAACCCAGTAGCGTCTCTAATTGCAGCTACGATCGCAGGCGTAGAAGAAATCGTAGGTGGTTCGCCAATTCCCTTTGCACCAAATGGAGCTCCTGGTTCCGGCTCTTCGATGAGTGATGCTATCTCGATGGGAGGAGTATCTAGTGCTGTAGGTAGAAGGTAATCAGTGAAATTTGCATTTTGAATAACCCCATCTTTCATAATCAGTTCTTCCAGAACTGCTAATCCGAGACCTTGAGCTATGCCTCCTTCAATCTGGCCGACAGCTTGCAATGGGTTTAGTATGCGGCCAACATCCTGAGAAGTTGCTATTTCAATTACTCGAACTAAGCCAAGCTCTTGATCAACGTCGACGACGGCGCGATGTGCAGCGAAAGCAAATGATACGTGCGCATTTCCCTGCCCCTTCTCATTAAGTGGGAAGGTGGGTGCATGATGATGTACGACTTTCTCTTCAAGTGACCTTCCCCTTAGTGCATCTCCAATGGGGATCGTTGTTGCGCCGTCCTCTGAGACAAGAGTCCCATCAATATTCTGGTATCTCACGCCTTCTTCTCTCTCGATTTGTTCGGTAAGGTTTTTGACTACGGCTTCGCATGCCTTCAGTACCGCACCTCCTGACATCCAAGTTTGTCTACTGGCTGAAGTCGACCCAGCTGAACCAATAGAAGTGTCGGCAGGGATAATTTCAACATCTGAAGTTCCTAGAACTTCCTCAGCTATTTGCTGGACCAAAGTTACGAAACCTTGCCCTACCTCTACGCAAGCAGTGTGGATAGCTACCGCCCCATCGTTCACTCTGCAGAGCGCTTCTGATGAGTCATCGAAACCCTCAGCGAACATAAGATTTTTGATAGAAACTGCAAATCCTATACCTCTTTTTATATGCTTCTGATCTGAGGTTCTTCCAGTTCCACCTGGCCTAGCAAGCAGGTTATCCTCGGCTGGCTCAGGCATCGGGTGTCCAGCGAGAGAAGTAATAACTTCTTTGACTGGGGCAGCTCCAGTGATTATTTGCCCAGTGATGATCTTGTCACCCGTCTTTAAAGCATTCCGTAATCGAAGCTCGATAGGGTCAACATTTAAAGCTGTAGCGACTTTATCCATTTGGGCTTCGATAGCGAAGCATGTTTGAACGTTCCCGAATCCTCGCATAGCTCCACATGGAGGGTTGTTTGTTCTAACTCCCCATCCTTCAATTTGAGCGTTAGCAACGTTGTACGGCCCAGTTGAGAAGCAACACGCGTTCGCCAACACAGCTGATGTTGTCGATGCGTAGGCTCCACCATCAAGTATGATCTTCCCTTCTACTTTTACAATTCGGCCATCTCTATTCGCATGGTGCCGGTACCAAATCTTCGCTGGGTGTCGATGAACATGGCCCAGAAATGATTCATTCCGGTCGTAGACCATCTTTACTGGGCGCCCAGTATGAAGGGCAAGCATGCAGAGGTGAACATGCATGCTTACATCTTCCCTTCCACCGAAGGCACCCCCAACTCCCGCTAGAGTCAGTCTGACCATATCTTCTGGAAGGTCGAGTGCTTCGATAATTTGATTGCGATCCGAATGGAGCCATTGAGTAGATATGAACAAATCCACGCTCCCATCTGATGAAGGTACAGCCATGCCTGACTCTGTACCCATAAAGGCTTGATCCTGCATCCCGACCTCGTACGTTCCTTCTACTATCAACTCACCAGACGCATTCGGATCGCCATAATCAATTACTAAATGCCGTATAACATTCCCTTCAGGGTGGATAGGTTCAGCGGTAATAGCGATTTCGCTATCAACAAGTGGTGTAAGAATTTCGAAATCAACGTTTATAGCACCAATTGCTTTCGCTGCTATTTCTGGATGCTCTGCCGCAACAATCGCTATGGGTTCTCCAGCGTAGCGGACAATATCATCTGCTAGAACAGGCTGGTCGGGATGCTCCAATCCAAAAAGGTTCTTACCAGGGACATCAGTAGCGGTGAGAATTGCATGTACACCAGTAATAGCTAATGCTTCAGAGTAGTCAATGTTTCGGATACGAGCTGAAGAGTGTGGGGATCGCAAAGTTCTCCCCCAAAGCATATTCTGGGAACTCAGGTCACTAGAGAAAGCAAATTTACCAGTTACTTTCGGAATCGCATCTGGCCTTTGGGCAGATACCCCAACTCCAGAATCAGTTGCTACTTTGTGACTTTCAATCGTTGTCATTTAATGTCTCTTCTGTGCCTTCAGATGCTTTTGAGGCCACGCGGACAGCTTCCACTATCCGTCCGTACCCAGTGCATCGGCAAAGGTTCCCTGAAATGGCTTCTCTGATTTCTAAGTCTGTTGGCTCAGCGTTACTTTCGAGAAAGTTTTTGATAGTTACGAGAAGGCCAGGAGTGCAGAATCCACACTGAATAGCTCCAACATCGACAAATGCTTGTTGGATATCGGAGAGTGACCCATCTGGAGCAAGCGATTCAATGGTTTGGATTTCTCTACCAACAGCATTTCCTGTAAGAACGAGGCATGAGCATACCAAAGCCTCATCGAACATAATTGAACACGATCCGCATTCCCCCTGCTCGCATGCATTCTTTGACCCGTACAACCCCAATTGTTCTCTAAGGGTATATAGAAGACTCTCTCCGAGCCAAGAGTCATCTATCGTGAACTTCGTTCCATTAACCATAAGGTGGGGTTCAGTAATATCAGACATTGAACTCTCCTTCCGAGAAAACTCGCGTTAGGGCACGTTGCGCAAGAACTCCGACACTATGGCGACGGTATGAGGCCACGCTCCTATGGTCGTCAATCGGGCTACTTGCATCTGAAACAAGTTCCTTAAATCGGACTAACACAGATGGATCTACTGCCATTTTTTCCCAATCGAGGTAATCGTGAATAAATTCTTCAGCTCGTCTAGCCCGAGTAGGCGTAGGGTTTACTGCTCCAAGCCCGATCCCAACGGACTGCGTCTTTGGATAGGTAATAAAAGCAAGGGAGGTCACGGAAATCACCATGGCGCTTCTTGACCCGACCTTCAGAAACTCTTGTGGGCCTTCCAAAACAGGTACCCGTATAGATTCGATGAACTCAGACTCACGTAAAGATGTCTTTTTCACACCGATTATCAGATCCTCCAAAGATACCTCCCGCTTTCCTTCAGAGCTCCTAAGGGAAATGGTTGCCCCTAGTGCCGAAAGAACCGGAATCATATCTCCGGCAGGAGAAGCGGTGCCGATATTTCCTCCTATCGTTCCAGCATTTCTGATTTGTGGTGAGCCAACCGTACGAGCTGCTTGAGCAAGAGCTGGAACAAGCGTGGCGAGTGGACCGCGTTCAATTTCTCGATAAGTCACACAAGACCCAATTAGTACAGAGTCCCCATCATGCCGCCAATTTCGAAGTTCCGGAACACGATCTATGGCTATTACACTCGACGGGCTTCTATGCCTGTAGTTTACTTCAACCATGAAGTCAGTCCCTCCAGCAAGTAATTGCCGTCTATGGTCTTGCGTAAGTAATTCGCAGACCTCCTCTGCTGATGATGCGACTAATACTTCCATAATCACTTAATCGTAGCTAAAAGACGAAAAACCTGTAATGATAGACCCCGAATATCGAAAGTTTTATAATTCCTAAGCGTCTAAAATAATTGCCCGACCGTCAGAAGGCTTCATTACCGGCTCATCAGATGACCATGGAAAATTAATCCATTGATCAGTGCGTTTCCAAACATACTCACACTTAATAATGGAAGGACTTTTTTCATAAAGGACTGCACTGCGTACTTCAGCGACTTCACTCTTGCAGAATTCATATACGTAAGCCAAAGTTGCCCCTGTGTCAGCAACGTCATCTGCTATGAGAACTCGAGCGTTTCGGAGATCGATAGAGTCAAGGTAAGGAGGTAAGGCGACGGGGACTTCTAGCCGTTCATCTACCCCTGTGTAATACTCTACGTTCATCACATAAAGGTTCTTAACCGACAGGGCATATCCAAGGGAACCAGCGACGAAAAGCCCTCCACGGGCAATAGCGAGAATTATGTCAGGTTGATAGCTATCGTTAGCAACGATCTGGGCCAGCTCTCGAGCAGCTACGCCATACGATTGCCACTCCAGTATCTCACGTTCTTCAGACATAGTCCCTCCCGTCAATAACCCTAAACCCTATACCTTCTACCACTGCGATGGATTAATACCGGATATATGTCCACAGAAACTCTAAGAAGTGCCTCATGTAGGTCTCTGAAGAAGTATTCATTAGAATGAGAACAGCAGACCTCTTCGCCCGCACTAGCCGGCATAGGGCTCAACGCTAGGAGAAATATGAAAATCTTAATTGCCGATAAATTGGATATAACTGCGACACTTGCACTTAAAGAAATCGGACATGAAGTGCAAGAGAATCACCTTGCAACGTCCAGCGATTTAGAAAAGTGCATCCAAGGCATAGAAGTGCTCGTAGTCCGAAGCACTAAAGTCACAGCTGATGTTCTTAGGGTTGCAGATCGGTTATCACTAGTAGTCCGTGCAGGAGCAGGTGTCGACAACATCGATGTAGTGGCAGCTTCAGAGTTGGGTATTCACGTGTGCAATGTCCCAGGAAGAAATGCAGCAGCAGTCGCTGAATTGACATTTGCTCTTCTGCTAGCGATCGATCGACAGATTGTTGAAGGCGCTATCGATCTACGGAAAGGGGTTTGGAATAAAAAGAGCTATGCAGCAGCTGATGGGATCATGGGGAAAACTATTGGGATTATCGGACTTGGTGGGATAGGGCTTAGCGTCGCTGAACGAGCAAAAGCATTCGGATTGAGCGTAATCGGTCAGAGAAAAAATGGGCGTTCCCCTGGGGTAGAACAACGCATTCGACAAATCGGAATTCGATTAACTGATTCGTTAGAAGACCTTGTTGCGCAAAGTGATGTTATTTCTGTGCACGTTCCATTCAATCAAGAAACCATAGGACTAGTAGATGAGGCTTTACTTAGAAAATTTAAAGATGGAGCTATCCTAATCAATACGAGCAGAGGTGAAATCGTCGATGAGCCTGCCCTTATCAAAGTAATGCAAGAACGAGGAATTCGAGCCGGCCTAGATGTGTTTTGCAATGAACCTGCTTCCGCAGAAAGCAGTATCGTTTCAGAGTTAGCAAGTCATCCTTCTGTAGTTGGGAGCCACCATATCGGAGCCTCTACATCGCAAGCAAGTAAAGCCATAGCTGACGGGGTTGTTGACGCCATTTTAAGTTTTGAGAATGGAGACCCATTGAATTGCGTTAATCAAGCACCAGCAGGGGAGGGGACCTCACAGGTTAGGGTACGCCACCTTGATCGTGTTGGAGTACTCGCCTCAGTTCTATCAACTCTACGAGCTGCTGATCTAAATGTTCAAAATATGGATAATCGTGTTTTTAGAGGGAAGAAAGCAGCGGTAGCAAGTATTGAAGTAGTAGGTCCTGTTCCATTGGGCCTCTACGATGAGCTGATCGCCCTAGAACATGTTTTAGGAGTTTCTCTTTTAGATAAGAGAGCTGTGTAACACATGAGCACAAATTTACTTCACCGAGTCGAAGCTCAGCTCATCCGCCAAGAGTGGGCAGAACGGGTAGTCTCACCTGCATACGACGCGCTCCAGCCTCAACAAAGGTTCGACTTAATGGAAAAAGACCCCTATGTCTTTCTCCATGTCACCAGATCGTTCGGAGATGACCAAAGCGAAAAAACTGCAGACGAGGTTTCCGCCTCAAATGCTGAAGCACTATCCCGTCTCCTCGAAGCAGGCGTTTATGAGAAAGCTCGCCCTCCATCGCTCTACCTTTATCAACTTCGATCAGAAGGTCACCAGCAAACAGGGATAATCGGTGACGTGCCACTTTCCGTGGTGAGAGAGGAAAGGATTATTCCACATGAACGAATACGCCCCAGCCGTTCCTTGCACTTGGCGGACCATTTGGAAAAGATCCGAATACAATCTTCACCAGTCTCTCTTGGGTACGAAGATGACATTCAAGTATCGGAAATTATTTCAGCAATACAGAAAAACCAACCTCCGCTATTGGACTTCCAACGCGAGGACATGATCGAACAAAGAGTATGGCCCGTGCCTGAAAAAGACGCAGATGCTCTTGTAGATATTATGGGCAATAAACATGCGTACATAGTTGATGGCCACCACCGTGTTTCTGCAGCATCAGAAATGTGGAAGAGAAATGGTGAATCTGAAGCATTTGGAAAGCTATTTGCTGTTTTCTTCCCACTAAGCGAACTAAAGATAAGCGCCTTTCATCGGCGCGCCACTGATATGGCAGGCTATACCTTAGATGGACTTTTCAAAGAAATCACTGCCCGAGATTTCACTATTACCCCATTTCAAGGAGGAGAAGACCCAAAGCCAAAAGTCTCTGGGGAATTCTCGATGTACGCCGGTGGTCAATGGACTGCCATTGAACCTTCCAGAATACATCCATCGGAAATAGACTCAGGGCTATTACAACGAAAGATTCTCGGCCCTATCTTTAATATCGATGAGGCCGGATCAGATAACAGATTGCAGTATCTCCCAGGAGCTGCAGGGCTAAACCACCTCGTTGATCAAACTGACCTACATGGCGGTGTAGCCTTTGCCCTTCACCCTGTTCCGATGGTTCAGTTACTTTCTGTAGCGGACCGCAGAATGACGTTCCCTCCCAAAAGTACATATTTTCAACCGAAAGCAAGATCGGGCATTTTTCTCGTACAAAGATAACGTTGTCTTAGAGTTCCGAAATTCGCTTGAATCCTTCAGCCATTCCTACCCCTGCGAGCTCGCCAAACATACAAAGCTCCTTGGTAATACGGTCTCTAAATTCCTGCAGGCCTCCGCCTTTATCGTCTTCATGGATTCCCATAGTTGAAACGTATTGGCTTTTGTGCGATTCAAGGGCGTTTAATTTTTCCTTTTCGTGCCCTTCTGAGGTTTCAAAATGGTCATTTTCTTCAGCTTCATATAGAAAAAGTTCGGAAGGTCGGTGAGGAGATAAATTAGAGCCGGTCAGAAAGAAAGGGTCACGCGCAGCGACAATGCCTTCGACAGTTAGTTGGCCTGCATTTTTATGGTCCGGATGAAGCCTGTACCGTTTCCATGGGTCATGGCCAAGAACCACATCTGGCTGAAGTCTTCGAATCCAGGATGCCACGGTTTCGCGCTCTTTAAGGCCGGCATTCAACTCACCATCAACAAAGTCTAGGAAAATAACTTCTCCTGAAACTCCGAGTTCGTCTGCGGCAGCGCGTTGCTCCATTTTCCTAACTGCTGTTAAGTCTTCTGTACTCACGGAGGGATCCCAAGATCCCTTCGAACCATCAGTGCAGATTAACAAGCTCACTTCACAACCATTCGAAGCCCACTTTGCCAACGTGGCTCCTGCCCCAAATTCGATATCATCCGGATGTGCTCCAATCGCCAGGGCTTTCATAGGGGTTGGGATATTTTGACTCACCACAGTGCCACTTTAGATCAGGTCTTCCATAGAGAGTTTAGATTCGTAAAGATCGTCAGGGTTATCCATATCGAATCCAAAGTTTGAATTTCTAATGACCTTGATAGGCATTTTCGACATCTCAGCTTCCGCCTTATGGCGCAGGAAAGAACCAGGGCCATATTTGAAAGAGAAATCAATATCAGAAGGAAGGCCTATGACATTTGTTCCGTCGTTATGTCTATCCGGCACGAGGACGATCCCATCATGTTCAAATAAACTAAGGAGACCTTCTGGGAATATTAAGTCAGCATGTGTAATTAAAACCCTCTTGACGCCTTCTTTAGCGACTGCAGATAATCCTGTTTGTGCCGCTCCATTGAGTCCGGGTTGGGTGTTTCTAATCACTTCTGCCCCAAGCTGCAAAGCCCAGCTTTCAACTTCTTCATCTTCGCAGATAACCCAGACCGGAACGCCTTCGCAGACCTGAATCACTCTTTCTGCTAGTGAGCGTGATAATGCTGCACGCTCACTAGGGCTAAGGACCGAAGTTAAGCGAACCTTTGCATTTGCAAAAGATTTCACCGGTAGAAGAACTCCATAATTTTCCATTAATTAAATTCTAGGGCTCTCTCGTTATCTATTGCTCAGTATCTGAATCATCGCTTGTTCTGATGTACGATTCTTCCGTGGGTATTTCTGTCGCAGTTATAGGTGGTGGTTCATGGGGGACAACGGTGGCTCACCTTGTTTCTCATAATGTGGCGACGAAGTTATGGTGCAGGGACCCTAAAGTAGCTACCTCTATTACCCAAGACCACCGAAACCTCAGCTATCTTCCAGATTTTTGTCTTTCGAACGATTTGGTAGCCTCGGTCCAATTGGGGGAAGTCCTATCCGGTGTTGATATAGCTCTAGTCGCTATACCTTCCCAGAGCTTTAGGGAAGTTCTTCGTCAAATGAAGCCTCATGTAAAGTCGGGAACTCCCATTATCAGCCTCGCGAAAGGACTCGAGCAGGGTACTACAAGTACGATGACCCAAATTATTAATGAAGAGCTTCCTGCTAGTCCTTCGGGAGTCCTTACAGGGCCAAACCTAGCTCAAGAAGTACTTCAGGGATTCGCTACAGCTTCAGTCTTTGCTATGCGTGACAAAGCTAATACCGAGGAGATCTCCAAAATTTTCACAACGGAGAAATTTCGTGTTTACACGAGTTCTGACGTAAAAGGCTGTGAGCTTGGCGGATCATTCAAGAACGTTCTTGCTTTAGCAGCTGGCATGACGATCGGCTTAGGGACTGGAGACAATACGATAGCTGCTGTAATAACTAGAGGGCTTGCCGAATTAGCCAGGCTCGGTGAGGCGATGGGAGCAAAACCAGAAACATTTTATGGGCTGGCTGGACTAGGTGACCTCATAGCGACATCGTTTTCAACCCAAAGTCGAAATAGGTACGTTGGGGAACAGCTGGGGAAAGGGAGGCGACTGAACGATGTTATTTCGCAGATGGACAATGTCGCTGAAGGGGTTATGACAGCGCCAGTCGTATCAGAACTAGGCAAAGAATATAAAGTCGAGACGCCTATAGCCGACCAAGTTACTGCTGTTATAAATGGAAGTATTACCCCCCCAGATGCTTATGAACTCCTTATGCTTCGGGACCATGGGGCAGAAAACTGATTTGATGAAATGCTCCGCCTCCTAAACAAGTTCAAAGGAGAAGTCTATGGCTGAGGTCGGAAGTATAGGAGCAGGCGATGTTCATGAAATTTCACCGAATGGTCAGATAGGGTCTTTGGGTTTCCCCCCGATGTTGCATTGGGGCGTTCGAGCGGATGATAGATGGCATATAGCTAAAGACGAGCGGGCGATTAGGCAAGGGATTGCCGGAGATGAGGTCTCTATCGAAACCCGTCTTCGTGTTCCAGGCGGCGATATCGTCCATCGAGCAAATTCAACAACATACAAAAATAGTTCAGTAGTTATCGTCGAAATAGAGAATCAAACGCCTCTCCCAGTTGCATTAGCTCTATTCATCACCGGAGAAGGATCTTGGAAATACGAGGGGAACATCTTAGCTAGAAACCAGATCCCTGTACTTTCAGCTTCAAATCCTATAAGTAATTTTTTGGTTGCTTCATCACAAGTAGATTTGCATGACCTCGTTAAATTAGAGGAAAACCAGACGGGGGAAGAAAGATTTGCTGCTACTGAAGGGAGTCATGTGGCAACTATTTTTCCTCTTTCTCATACTTCCACTCTCCGTTTCGCTTTTCGGAGTGGGACTGCCCATGATTCGCTCCCATCCCCAGTTGATCTTCCGTCTTTGGAGGGAATAGCAAATGGTTGGAACGTTCACCTCAATCACGGTTCAACGGTTTCATTTGAAGATGAGCGACTGGAAAGGGTTCTTTTCTCTGCACGAAGGCATTTATTAGTAGGAAGTCAACAAGGCCTAAACTCACCGTATTGGAGGAAAGGGGTTCCACCATTTACTCCCGCTATCGCTGCAGTCTCGATGTGCTTATGGGGCCATAGTGACGCTTCGAAACATCTACTAATCCGATTGCTAGAAGATACTCAGATGTCCGCATTCCAGCCTCCGGAGAGTGAAGATATTTCATACTTGTTATGGGCATGTAATCAATTCATATCTCTTTATGAAAATACTGAAGCCAGTGAGCCAATCCTTGCCCGAGCAGTAGAGCAGATTGGGAATCTCATCCGCTCTATTCCGCGATGGAGAATTCGCCGACGTGCGGACTATTCGTTTCTTCGATTGGGCCTTGAATCGTCTATACGCATCTTAAGAGTCGCTGGCAAAAGTGAAGAAGTGCTTCAATTAGAGGCCGCTCTCCCAAAGATTTACAGGAAAAACTTTATGACAGCTCGGGATGATTCGTTGCCGA
Source organism: Acidimicrobiales bacterium (assembly GCA_029244605.1). Taxonomy (GTDB): domain Bacteria; phylum Actinomycetota; class Acidimicrobiia; order Acidimicrobiales; family UBA8592; genus UBA8592. Next base: position 24,937 of record JAQWQL010000005.1, read on the forward strand.
AAGCACTCCTAAATAAATCCCAGAGTGCAGATCCTCTTTTCAGGTATCTCAGTGCCTATCTAGGGGGCATACAAAGCTCTGGGGCCCTTGACAAAAGTATTGTCATGTCGGAAACAACTGGCAGTTTCTCTTCTGCTGAACGCCTACAAGACCCGTTTGCTTCAGCAATTTTTCTTCTTGCACTACGCCGATACCTTGTGGGTCAACCAATAAGAAATTCCCCAACGGTTGCTTTGTTTCCAAGCTACAACTCGAAGTGGTTCAACACTTCTCTAGAAGTAAGTAACATGCCTATTGCAAATGGTGAAATAGGTTATGCAGTCCGTTGGCATGGCGATAGACCAGCGTTACTTTGGGAAGGGACTACGAATTCACAAGTACATTACATTGCTCCGGGGTTAGATCCAGATTGGGAAAACTCCGAAAACCGAGGAGAATGGCTGTTCCCTAAACAAGAACCGCAAGAAACTGCAATACCTCTTATTTCGCCGTCAATTCCGAAATCAACTCCTCAACCTATTGAGTCCGAAGCAGAAGACAACTTCTCCTGAATCAAAACACAGATCTATTGAATGGAGTAGCTTTCGAGAATGGGAACTCACAAAGTTCGAAAATCTTTGAAGTCATCAGCCCCCACTCTAAAGTATGAGAAAGACCTTTGGGAAAGTGGTGTTCGCTACATAGCTGGCATAGATGAAGTCGGGAAAGGGTCATGGGCTGGCCCATTAACTGTCGTAGCTGCTGTGGTACCTCAGGACAGCAGAATCTACAAAGTAAGAGACTCAAAACTACTTAAGGAGCCAGAACGTGAATTCCTCTTCCCCAAGGTCAGTGAATGGTGCATCACCTGGGCGGTGGGACATGCATCAAGCTACGAGTGTGATGACCTAGGTATGTCCGAGTCACAGAAATTAGCCGCTAAGAGAGCGATAGAAAGTCTTTCAGTAAAACCCGAACATTATCTGATCGATGGGAAGTGGGACTTCGTCGGTCACACAGTGGGAGTAAACAAAGTAACAAAAATCATTAAAGGAGATACAAAATGCCTATCGATAGCTTCAGCCTCAGTTCTTGCAAAGGTAGTTCGAGACCGAATAATGCGTGACCACGATTTACAGTATCCGCTCTACAAATTCGCCGATAATAAAGGTTATCCATCTCCACAACATATCGAAGCCTTACATGCGCATGGACCTTGCAACATTCATCGCAAGTCATGGGCTTTTATGGATCAGCTAAAATCACATGGAGTATCTAGGCTCAAACGACCTGAACCTCAAGGAACGTTATTTCCTTGATTTCAATATTTCTTTTTAGAGAATTTACGTATATCTCGCAACTTTGGTCTTGAGCGCAGTACGATCTCTTTCATATGGGACAACCTGTAACAGTTATACAAAAATCATCTTCGAATCCTGGTGTGCAGCGTTATGAAATTAACCGAAGCATTACCGGAATGGACCATGAACGATTTGGGGCTTCGGAAGAGATACTCGGCGAACGACCTCCTGATAAATTAGCAAAAGCTATTTTTGAACTTGGGGGAGTAGACAAAATTACTATGAACAGTAACGTCATAACCCTCGACTTGGGAAAGGGTGGAGTAGACCCTAGTCAAGTGATGGCCATTATTGTTGATATGTTTACCTACTACTTGCCTGGGGTAGAGGTTCCAAGTTTCGATACTAATAGTGACCAAGACTAATCGTTATCGCTTAATTTGATGCCAGAATCGCTAGACTTCAAATAGATTTAAGGGAACCATATGTCAATCGCTCGCATAACAGAGGTTATTTCGTCTTCGCCGATAAGTTTCGATGATGCTACAAAGCGCGGTGTTGAACGTGCGGTAAGTACTCTTGATAATGTCAAGGGTGCCTGGGTTCAAGACCAGAAGGTAATTGTAGAAAATGGAGCTATCGCCGAATATAGAGTCACTTTGAAAATAACATTCGTATTAAATGACTGATACTTAACGGATTGATTCTCAGACTGAAATCTTGAAATCGTACTTGATCCATAAATATGATTTAGGTTCCTATCACAAGCTACTTTCAGTTCCTGAACGGTTCGCTTCTTGAACTGTCTGGGCGCCCATATCCACAAAACGGTGGTTCCTATCGGCAATCGTTTCCCCAGCAGCATCTACAACTAAGACTGCTCCGGTGGTGAAACTCGCTTCATCAGACGCAAGGTATAAAACTGCATTAGCGATATCTTCAGGTGTCCCTGCACGTCTTAGAGGGTTGTGCGCTCCAATAATCGTTGAGGCCTTTTCAAGATTCTCATGATCTCCAGTGACCAGTCTTGCTGTTAACCCAGAAATCGTTCCTCCTGGAGCAATAACGTTTACGCGAACTCCATGAGGCCCCAGTTCGGTTGCGACAGATTGAGAAAGTCCAACAACCCCATGTTTCGCTGCAGTGTACACGTGGGGTCCAAGCCCAGCTCGAACTCCAGCTGTTGAAGCCGTATTGATAATCGACCCAGAGCCTTGTTGAATCATTACCTTCGCTGCGTGTTTAATCCCATAAAAGACACTGTTGAGGAGTACATCGATTGTTCGGAGCCATCCATCGCCGTCTATCTCACTAATTGGGCCGACAGCACCTAATATCCCAGCATTATTAAACATGATGTCAAGACGTCCAAATTCGGATACTGCGAATTTAACAGCTGCTTCTACTTGACTTTCATCTGCAACATCTAAGCGGAACGGAGCGGCTCCCTCACCAAGTTCTTTAGCAAGTTCTTCGGCCCTTCCATATTGAATATCTGCGATTATGCATTTTGCCCCTTCATCAATAAATCGGCGGACGGTACCTTCTCCTATCCCACTTGCTCCCCCCGTTACGATTGCTATTTTGTTCTCTAGTCTTCCGCTCACAACTTCTCCCTTTTTAGGTGTCTCATAAAAAGATAGTGGGTCTATCTTATTTCGCAAGAATCGATCATAGCTGTGAGACGGAATGGGAAGAAAGCTAACGAAGGAATGAATAATATGGGCTGACTACTTCGCTAGATACACAGAAATAAGAAATTTGGGTAGATCTAGCAATGTCGATCTCAATTATAGAATTTCAGGTAGGAGTTCAGTAGCAACAACGGCTATCTTGTCAGAGTGCCCAAAGAACTTCGCTTATTAACAATCCATGCTCATCCAGATGACGAATCATCCAAAGGGGCAGGAACTGTGGCGCGTTACTCCGACTCTGGAGTCGGAACGACTTTAGTTTGCTGCACCGGAGGAGAAGAAGGAGATATCTTAAATCCCGCAATGGACCGCCCAGAGGTCCGTTCAGATATCGCTTCTATACGGAAAGAAGAACTAGACAAAGCCGCAGAAATAATTGGGTACGACACTGTCTATTACCTCGGTTACAGAGATTCTGGAATGATGGATTCTGAAGCAAATAATCATCCTGATTGTTTTGCTATGGCGCCACTAGACGAAGCGGTAGAGCGGCTAGTAAAGATCATTAGGGCAGAAAGGCCACACGTTATAGTCACTTACCCTGATGATCAGCAAGGCTACAGACATCCAGATCACTTAAAAGTCTTCGACATCAGTATTCCAGCTTGGGAAGCCGCTGGAGATCCAGATGCATTTCCTAATGCAGGAGACCCTTGGGAGCCACTAAAACTTTACTATACGACTTGGAGCAGAACGAGAATTGAGGCGTTACATAAAGTTTTCCTCGACCTAGGACTCGAATCACCATTTAGCGAAGATTGGTTTAAAAGACCTTCGCAGGACCATAGGATTACAACAAAGATTGACGTGTCTGGCTTTGGTCAACGAAGGAATGACGCCCTATTAGCGCATGCAACCCAAGTAGATCCTGATTCAACGTTTTGGTTTGGCCTTCCATCTGGAGCAGCTACTGAGGCATACCCCTGGGATGATTATGTACTTGCATTCAACCGTGTAGGCAAGATTTCAAAAGAAGATGATTTATTTAAAGGGGTAGAAGGCATGAAGGGAAGCTCGGATCATGGCTGATTTCCTCTCAGATGAATGGATTGATGGATTGCGAATACTCGGGGGAGAATTGCCTCCGATGCAAGGAGCGTCGGTTTCATGCCAGCATGAAATTTCTGGCACCCCAGAAGGAAAGGTGCGATTCTATACGGTCTGGATAGACGGGGTACTTTCAGATGTCGCTAAGGGCAAACTTGATAACCCTGATTGCCTCATATCGGCTAAGTATGAGAATGCGAAAGAAATACTATCTGGGGTGAATACAGCTGAGGCAGCATTTATGCAAGGCGACCTTAAAGTCGAAGGAGACTACAAAAAGTTCCTTATTGATTTACATGGCTGGAGGCAGTCTCCTGAATACAAGAAGCTTTGGAAAGATCTAGGCCCTTTCTGATTCTCTAGTGCTTTCTAAATAGCCGCTAAGCAGCGGTGTTATTATCCCAGAGAAAGGGTTGAGTCGCATTAAGCGCTTTCCGGCAAGCAGCTATTCCGCGCCTTGCTCTTTCTTTCTCTAAATTTGTTAATTCCCAAGTTCTCGGTTCTGCGTAGACGAGGCGAAGTTGTTGTTTCATATACCTATTATGGTTTTGGGGTATGACATTCTCATTTCTGAGAGTGCATCTTATCCACCTAGCACTCGTCAGGGCCCCAACCTTCCTAGTACGATTGAGGAAACATCAGATCGGAGAAGGTAATGTCAATCAGCAAAGTTGGGGTCGTTGGAGGCGGAACTATGGGCTCAGGGATAGCGGAAGTTTCGGCCAAGTCTGGATGCGACACCATAGTTGTTGAGATCGATGCGGGATTAGCTGAACAGGCTCAACAAAAACTCGAAAAAAGCACTGAAAAAGCCGTCGCAAGGGAAAAAATGACTGAGAAAGATCGAGAAGACCTTCTTTCGAAACTTTCCTTCACTACTGAGTATGCGGAATTAGAGGATAGGGATCTCGTTATCGAAGCTGTCATAGAATCCCCTGAGATAAAAGAAAAAGTCTTTTCAACCCTTGATGAGATAGTTCAACCTCAAGGGATTCTTGCTTCAAACACTTCCTCGATTTCTATAGGGGAGATTGCAACATCAACATCAAGAGGGGAAAAAGTTTTAGGAATGCATTTTTTCAACCCCGCGACTGTTCAACCGCTAGTCGAGCTGATTACTTCTGAGGTTACTTCGGAGCAGACCCTAAAGGCTGTTGAAGATTTCACCAGAGATATTTTAGGCAAGCACCCCATCACGACCATAGATCGGGCGGGGTTTGTTGTGAATCGGCTTCTTGTGCCGTATCTGCTCCAAGCAATGCATATGTATGACCGTGGCCAAGCGACGAAGGAAGACATAGATGCAGGTATGAAATTTGGATGTGCACACCCGCAAGGCCCGCTTGAACTATCAGATCTGATTGGTTTAGATACGCTGTTGCTGGTTGCTGAAGTACTATACGAAGAATTTAAAGAACCGACGTATTCGCCGCCGCCTATTCTTCGGAGGCTTGTGACAGCTGGGCATCTAGGAAGAAAGACAGGGCACGGGTTCTATAGCTATGGGTAGCGAACGGACGGGTCACTATGCGATGACAATCCCTCTGCCGGCTGCGCTCAGTGATCAAGGCCCTGGGCTTCGTGATCTGGTTGATTTAGGCTATAAGGAGGTCTGGTCTTCCGAGGCGAATGGCGCTGATGCATTTTTGCCATTAGCCCTTGCTGCAGTTCATGCTCCTGAGCTCAGGCTTGGAACTGCAATTGTCCCTGCATTCACCAGAGGTCCTGCGCTTCTTGCGCAGTCTGTGGCAACTATGGCCTCTATAGCTCCAGGCCGCTTCGCATTCGGTGTTGGTTCCTCATCGAATGTAATTGTTGAGCACTGGAACGGGATTCCCTTTACTGATCCGTATAAGAAAACGCGCGACGTAGTCCGCTTTCTTAAACAAGCCCTAACAGGAGAAAAAGTATCTGTGGATTATGAGACAATGAAAGTTAAGGGTTTTCGGCTAGGGATGGAACCTCCAAGAGAGGACGTCCCTATCCTCATTGCCGCCCTTCGGGAGGGGATGCTTCGTCTAGCCGGGCGCGAAGGTGATGGGGCGATAATAAATTGGCTATCTGCCGAAGATGTAAAGACTGTTGCTGGGATCGTTCATAACGAAGGTTCTAATAAAGAAATTGTTGCACGTATTTTTGTCTGCCCAAATCCGGATACGGAGACTGTTCGCAGAGATGCGAAACGAGCTATCGCTTCTTATCTTAATGTGCCCGTATATAAGGCGTTTCATGAATGGTTAGGGAGAACTGAGGAGCTTCAAGAGCATTGGGACTTATGGGATCAAGGAGACCGAGCAGATTCACTTGAAGCAATGCCTGACAGTATTGTTGATGAGCTTGTCGTTCATGGGACGCCAGAAGAATGCAGAGGTCATATTGATCGCTATCTAGAAAATGGGGTAACCACTGCGGCACTTATGCTGATGCCCTTTGGAGGAATTGACCCATTTCAAGCTATTCGGGATTTAGCGCCGAGATAGAGTTTGAAATAATGTGCACAATGAGTCAAAAAGGTGGGATACTTAAAAGACACGAGAATATCTTGGCGGAGTAAAATGACGAACACTAACGATCGGCTACATGAAGCATTTCAAATGATCGATTCGGAACTTTCTAGATTGCAAAGTCGAGAAGTTGTTTCGGCTGTAGAAGCCAGTGACCTACTGCTGGACCTTCGACTTTTGCTAATGCACTTAGAATCGGTGGAAGATCCCGTCGCAATTTCAAGCTAGAAACATCCTTCCTAGTCCTCAATTGATGATGGTGATTTTATAGGCTTTGGATAGATCTAACGAGTCTTGCGAAGAACCAGCCAACCAAAGCTCCTGCGATAACGTCAGAAGCATGGTGGGCCCTCACGTGTAGTCGGCTAGTCGCCACTATCGCTGCAACCGTTTTATATAGAGGTCCTACAGAACTATTCTCTGAAAGTAACGAAGCTGCCAGAACAGCTGAACTGGCATGACCACTTGGAAAACTTGATGTTGCTGGTTGTCGAAGTTTATGAGGATGACTACTTGAACCGATTTCAGGACGACTTCTACGGAATAGCCGCTTAATGCCCTGATTCACGATTACCGATTCTATCCCAATCAAAATTGCTAGCCGAATGACCGAGCGCTTCCGATTAGGGTTAAGTATTTTTTGAGTTAGATTCAGAATATGCCAGATAACGCTAAAGTCCCCAACAGCTGAAGCCATGTAAAAGAGTCTATTAAGAGGTTCAGAAGACCTTAACATCTCCCAGCCGGTATCTACTGCAGAATCAAAGTCGTCGACCTTATCTGGGAGGTTTAATAAGATGGGTTCATCCATAAATCTCTCCAGTCGTAATTGGTGTCATTGTTTCAGGTGTGGTTCCTGAGTTTAAGTTTTTTTGGTACGCCCCGTCGAAGTTAAATATTTTTGAACTCCATCGGTTAGGAGTTAATACTAGGGCGCGTGGATAATCTTCAAACATCCATCGTGCAAAATTTCGTCGAGTCCATGCATTAAAATTGGCAAGCTCGAGAGCTAATTCAGTAGTTTCTGACCTTTCTAGAAGTTTTTGTAACTGTCCAGCGAATCGGTGGTCGTGTCCAAGTTCTGCAGCTATGGTTTTCTGATGTAGCTCTCCAGCTTGCTGTGCTTTGAAGGGGCCAGATTTTATGATCGCGTGAGCAGAGGATCTCCCAGTCCTCAGAGCTTGCGCAATGCCTTCTCCAGTCATTGGGTCGGCTGCTCCGATAGCATCTCCCACGAAATGCACTCGTCCGATGAATGGAAGGAGCTCGTTCAGGCGCGTAGGGATAGGCCATGCTTTTCGGGTGCCCTCTGCAACAGCTTTTGGTCCGAGAACTTCGCGAATATGGGGGCGTTCTAACAGGTTATTCCAGAGTTTACCGAGATCGCCGACCTCGTAACGTGATCCACGTAATACTCCAAAGCCGACATTTGCCCTTTGGCCAGGTAAGGGGAAAAGCCACATGTATCCCGGAAGTAAATCAGGTTCAAACCAGACACGGAGGTGTTGGGCTTCTGGTCCAGTTCTTGAAAAATATTGGCGAAATGCATGCCAGTCCCCCCGGTAGTTACTTATTCCAGCACCAACAGCTTTTCGGACTGAAGACCAGATTCCATCAGCAGCGATAACGTATCGAGCCAGAATCCTTTCACCGCTGGATGTTGTTACTGCAACATGTTCGTCCAGTTGGTTGATGCTGTTAAATCGAACAGGTGTGTATATGGACGCTCCTGCATCACGCGCTAGGTTCAACAACTGTTCGTCAAGTTCTAAGCGAGGAACGATAGCTGCGTACTGTCCCTGTCCTTTCGGAAGAGGCAACTCAATTACGTTTCCACGAGGGGAGTGGATCACCACATTCATTATGTTGTTCCAATTGCTTACCGAAGTAGGTTTGAGGCCCATTCTCTCAAGGATCCGAAGGGCATCAGTAGTAAGGCCATCTCCACAACATTTATCTCTAGGGAAGTCGGCCTTGTCGATTATGGTGACATTTCGCCCAGCGCGAGCTAGTTCTATCGCAGACGCGCACCCTGCAGGTCCTCCGCCAATAATAAGAATTTCAGTTTCGAAGATTTTGTCCACAGTCTGAGCGTATCTTGTGAACAAGAATTTAAAGAAATTTATGGTTCAGGTGTTGGTTCAGGTGTTGGTTCAGGTGTTGGTTCAGGTGTTGGTTCAGGAGCAACTTCAAGCGATGCTTCAGATTCATCGCTGTCACCTTCAGAATTTGTAGCAACAACAACGAAAGTGTAAACAGTTCCATTCTCTAAACCATTAACTGCGCAAGTCAACTCAGCCGTAGAGCATGTCTCTCCCCCTGGGGTTGCTGTAGCGGTGTAGGAAGTTATAGGGAAATATTCAGTGATATCAAAACTTCCTTCGGGTTCGGGGACTTCCCAAGAAACTGTTATTTCGCTATCGCCCGCTACAGCTACTACATTTCTCGGTGGATCTGGAGGTCTTGGATATGTGGGTTCCCCATTACAACCAATGCCATTCTCTGGCTGGTATCTTGCTGAAATCGTATCGAGCTGTTCTGATCCATCAGGTAGGGTCCGGCTTCGAGTGGTTTGGATGACCTCACACTGGTCAGACATCGATGAATTCTGACCTGCTACTTCTGTTACTGCATACTCTGTCGAGTACAAGCTGACGGTCAGAGAAGTCGGGGTCCATGTTGGCCAAACAAGAATAGGGAAGGGGGAGATGTTTTTTACTTCCAAGTTCGGGCTTGGCCATGAAATCGTGGATTCGACTCCTTTTCGTCCTTCGAAGTCGGCATATCTCGAAAACCATATCGTATGAGGGAAATATTGAACAATGTCAAGTCCTCCGTAGAACGCTGCTTGGAAGAACGTGGTCGCGAATTGAGAGATACCGCCGCCAACGTCCTCGGTTAATTCACCATTTACAATTACTCCAGCTTCGACAAACCCTTTTGCTTTTGTTCGTTTGCCGATCGCTTCGTTCAGCGATAGAGACTCTCCTGGTGGGATAATCGTTCCTTGAATAAGTTCGGCAAATCGTTGGATGTTCGTCACTCTGCTTGCGCAACACGGGTGAGAAGTTGTCGCTTCGGATATTAACTCAGAGACCCCGTATGCCACCAATAGTTCATTCATGCCATCAGTAATATCGATTAGCTCTAGATTGACTGAGTTAGCACCGCTTCGGATCGTTTCATAAATTAAGTTCACGGAATCTTCCCCACAGCATGCCTTCGCCGAAAGGTTGGCGATCGATAGCTCTCCCTCATTGACAATTATTTCCGGAAGTTCATTTTTATCCGCTACTACTCCTCCAAGTTGATCTCCTATAGATCCTCTAACTAGAGGGTCGTTTAGTGTCCACGTCGGCTCCTGATCCTCAATAGCGAACAATAACCAATTTCTAACTTCTTCAGCCGAAAAGGTGTGGGTTCGCTCTCCAACGATAATTGTCAGCCCGGATTCCGTTAG
>JAQWQL010000033.1 GCA_029244605.1 Acidimicrobiales bacterium
AGAGGTGGAACCCATTTCATCTCAATGAGTTCTTGACTGTCCCACCAACGCGAATGAATTTGTGCTGCTGTGTCGATTACCGCCGTAGCATCTTCGAGATTTGCCCCCTTCAGATGATCCCCTGAGCGATATCTTCCGACGTCTTCAAGAAGAAGCGCATACCTCTCTGATTCGGGTTCATTTCCGTTGTAGTAGACATCAGGTTTACGAATAGAAACTTTTGGAGCTACATGGGTATAAAAAAGGGATTCACGTTCATAAACTCCGAGCATGATTCCGAGTGGCTTTAATGACCCATCGGTTGTAGGAATCTTCGCTATTGCCGTTGCTGGCCCTTCCCCTTCCGCATCGAACGTCAGGTGAAGGCGCGCAAGCTCGCCGAGAAAGCCTTCTCCTATCGCAATACGTTCAGAAGCAACATTCGTTACTGTTGACTGAGTTATCCCTGAGTCCTTAAGTGCTTCGGTAAGCCAACCTGCGTCAAAGTCTTCTAAGGTCTCCGGAATATTCAAAGCCATGGTTATATCTCTAGTTCGATGTTCGGACATGGCGCAAACTGCTCCATACTTTCTAATGGGAATTGACTACGCCATAGCTTCCAAAAGTGAGGTATATTTTGCCATGGCGGATTCATTAGATCCCGACAAGAAGGACATTCCTCGGTGTGCGTGGACAGGGATGGATAAATTCTATATGGATTACCATGACACAGAATGGGGAGTCCCCCTTGCCGATGATGACGGCCTATTCGAGAGGATTAGTTTGGAGGGTTTTCAATCGGGTCTCTCTTGGATCACCGTTTTACGGAAGAGAAACAATTTCCGCGAAGCGTTTGCGGATTTCGACGTTGAGAAAGTTGCCTCTTTTGGTGACAAGGACCTCAAAAGACTAATGAACGATGAGGGCATTATCCGCCACAAAGGAAAGATCATAGCTACTATCAATAATGCCCGAAGAGCATTGGAGATCATCGATGAAAAAGCTTCACTTGCAGAGTACTTATGGGCCTGGGAACCTACTGACCAGACAAAGGAGCGAGGAGATACCCCAACGTTTTCTCGCTCATCGGAAGCGTTAAGTAAGGATTTAAAATCACGAGGTTGGTCATGGGTGGGTCCAACAACAATGTATTCATTTATGCAGGCCGTGGGGATGGTAAATGACCATTCCAATAATTGCTTCGCATGGAAAAGAATTGAAGACCTTCGGGGAAAGTTCATCCGCCCTTAGTATCGAAATTTGCCTTAGTCGGCAGCCATATGAACTTGCCCATCTCTAGACCCTACGATGATTTTCCCTTCCCAAACCGCCGGAGTGGATTCCAGGCAACCACCTATGTAGACATTCCAAAGAAATGGGGGCTTGATAAACGTATCAGAAAGGTCATACCCTGAGACGTTACCTGAGCAGTCAGCCTGGATGAGGACATCATCTACAACAACAGGAGAGCTCCACAGAGGACCCGGAAGGAAAAATTCCCAGCGTATATCTCCTGTTTCTTTGTCGATCCCAATCATTCTCGCTGAGTCTGTGGCAACAATAATTATGTCTTTATATAACGCTGGAGTTGCCCATACGCCATCGGGGAGTTGAGCAGTATCGAATACAGACCACACAAGAGGGTCTTCAGGAATTTTGGGGTCAAGCTTTATTATCTGACCCACTTCAAGCGACCGAGATGAACCTCTCTCGTATTCGACGCCGATATAAAGAAACCCCTCCTCGTCAATTACGATTGAAGCATCTACATCATCTCCCGCCCAATAGCGGAACGTTCGCTCAGGGTCTTCACCATTTTTTAGGTCTGTGATATCCCATCCTTGAACGAGACCTCCAGAGTTAGCGAAATATACGGTGTTTTCGCTGATAGCGACCGAATTCTCTATTGAAACGTTGCTCCCTACTTCGAAAAGTAAGTCATCATCATAACCAGGAGCGTGAAAAACTAAATCTGGATCCACTTCGACAAGTTCGTCGGCATTATAGGAACGGTTAAGTTTTATGATATGAAAAATCGAGTTTTCCCCGCCTTCAAACATGTAGTCATCAATGATGAGCGGTGCGCCGTCCCAATCATTATTCCATAATTGGCCAGGAACAGTATCTGCGTCGAGAGACCACAGCTCAAGAGGATCTTCACGATCAAATGCAATAACGCGAAGCTTGTCATCTCGCGATCCAACGTATACAAGCGGGTATCCATCGGGGTCAATCGTGACAGACCCCTTAATTATATCTTCCGTGGGGTAAGGGCTTAAGATCGGCAGGCCTGTTTCAGCATCGACAAAGTGCACTGCCCCGTCTAATGCTCCAAAAACCACCCAAGTACGATCACGGTATGTAAATATTGCAGGCTGGCCGGTCCAGCCGGTTCCGCACCATTGTTCTTGCTCATTGTTCAGTGTTGTCGAACCGCACATGTTCCGATTTTGAGGGTATGACCATTTCTTGATTGGATCTTGTGGAATTGGACCTTTCCCATAGTATGTTCGCGTTGGGTTTCCTCGGAAAGTGAGAAGGCCTTCAACTGTAGAGCCCCAAGGTTCCCCAACAGATTCTGGATCTGACCATCCCAGATAAGGAGGAGCTTCAGGAGTGGGAGTAGCTTGTGGTGTCGGAATCGGTGTAGGTGCAGGAGTAGGTATTGGAGCTGGTGTAGCTGTTGGAGGTGGTAAGACTAGATCATCAGGTGTGATTCCATCGTCTCGGACAGCCATCCATATCCACGCTCCTACAATCAGCCCAATAGAAAATATGGCGACGAAAGAAACTAGCTTAATTAAATTGCCATCAAGAAATTTTGAAGGCTTTACATATCGGGGCTTATAGGAATCCAAAGCTGCTCTTTAACATCCTTTAAATGCTGCTGACCGTCGTTCGACAAATGACGCAACCCCTTCTTGAGCATCTTCAGTGGCCATCAATTTTGCCTGCGTGGGCGCTAAAGCTTGTATGCAAGCATCACTACCTTCATACAGCCAACGTCGAGCTGAAGCTTTAGTCTCTTGGATCGCCAACGGGGCCATTTCTGATATTCGTTGTGCTATTTCTATAGCCCGATCAAGTTGTTGACCTACAGGAACGACTTCTTGAACAATTCCAACCCGTAAAGCCTCAGAAGCATCAAATTCGTCACACGTGAGCAGATGGTACATCGCATTCCCCCAACCGCCTCTCTCGACAAATCTAAATGTTGCTCCACCTGTCGCATGAATACCTCGCGCAGGTTCCAACTGTGAGAAACGACAGTTCTCTGCAGCTATAACGATGTCTCCAGCTAACGCTATTTCTATTCCAAATGTGTACGTTATGCCTTGAACCGCTGTGACGATTGGTTTACGACATCTTCGTCCCAAGCCCATGGGGTCAATTTTTGAACTTTTCTTCGGCTGAGGGCGGTCTCCCTCTTCCATCTTCTCAGTCCACTTAGGTAAATCAAGGCCAGCTGTGAAATGGTCGCCATGGCCGAAGAGAACCCCGACACGTAAATCATCTTCCTCGTCAAGCCGCGTGAAGGCAGAAACTAGTTCAGAGGACATCTTTGGGGTATATCCGTTGTATTTCTCTGGACGGTTCAGCCCGATAAGAAGTAGCTGATCTCGAACTTCTACGCTAATTGAACCTTCATCATTACCCATAGGTCATGACAATAGTGCATGATTCTCGGAAGTTTTCAATCCATCTACAACTCTTCTTATTTACTCTTCGCTTACAACGCGAAAAGCTCGTCGCAGGAGAGGTGTTTCATTTGCAGGGTCAAGTTTTTCTATTGATGCAGTCTCGTCCCAAAAAGAACCTTGAATTCCTTCATCAATTTCCGATTCTGCTAGGGAACTCTCAGGAACCACTTGCAAGTAGGAATCTTCAAAAGGTTCAGAAATCAATTCTTCCACTTCGGATACGTCAATCGGCATCGGAGCGTCATCCACTGGGATTTCTTCAACAAGGACGTCCGCAAAGTCACCCAAGTTGATGTTTTCTTCTAACTCTAGGCGCGAATCCTTCTTAACTTTATTCCGCTTAGTTCCCTTCCGGCGACGCTTTGTGGGCGTGTCGCGTTCATCGCTAAGAACCCATCTAACGGGCACTGTCACCCTGTCAGCGTGATCAGTGCAAAGTGGAGAGCCATCTTTCGCCGCAGGATGAGTATTTGAAACGATCCATGCACGGCATTCTTGAGGAACCATCAGCAGAATAGCTTCTGCTTCTTGACCACAACCAATTCGCATACATAACTGTGTTGAAACCACCCAATGAACCTACATCAAACCAAGCGAGTGCGCTTACATGGATTCGAAGATTCAGAAAAATATAGTAATTTTGAAACTAGACAATTTCTATTTTCCTCCCCGTTGTGAACCTTGCAGGACTAGGGTGGGATCATCTAGATGCAGAGTTTATCGATAGGAGCCGAAAATTATTTCTTGGCAAGCGATTGATTTATTAACCCAGCAACTGGAGTTGTGTAAAGCCGGCGCGGATGAAAATATCATTGTCGTCGCGTCTGAGAATACAGATTCTGAATTGCAAACAACCACTGTGGCTGCCATTGAACGAATCGGGTGTCGAGCGTTACATGTCTCTTTGTGTTCATACCCTCAAGATACGTTAACTCACCCTTTTATTGCTTCTGTACTTCCAAGCGCCGATTTTATTATTGATCTTACGGGGAGTTTTGCGAGGTCCTCGGTTCTTACTAAGTGCATGTCCGATCTTCGAGTTCTTGTTCTCAGATGTAAGGATGTTCGCGAACTCCGAAAACTTGTTGTTAGTTCTGGCGTTGTAAGACGGGCGCAAGCACTCGAGCGTCTAAGCTCCTCTTCTAGGGAATTGAAGATCGCTTCGGGCGCCGGATCGTTTCTTACAGCTGGCCTAGCTTCCGTGCAGTGCGTTGCAAGTACCGGAATCGCATCGTGTAAGGGAGAGGTAGCAGAATGGCCGTCTGGAATTTTTCGTATGGTGTTCAATGCGCAACAAGTCAATGGAGAAGCCGTGTTTATGCCTGGTGATATTTTTACTGGAACTGGTCGTGTTCTTTCAGCTCCGATACATCTGGAGATAGAAAATGGGAACCTAGTTGAAATTCTTGGTGACTCGCCAGATGCTAACTTTGTTCGCTCGCACCTTGAAAGTGAATCTGATGCAGATATGGCTTATCAGTTAACTAACGTTTCGTTGGGCCTGACTTTAACTCGTCATCATCAAGGTGCTGTTCCCTCTGACCAGAGAGAGCAACAGGCAGGAAGGTGTTCGATACATATCGGGAATTCAATGGCGTTGACGATGGAAAAGGCCACAGTGTTGTTTGATGATCAGTTTGTATTCGAATTGGGGAACTTAAGCGGAAGTCTCCAACCTGACCCCTATGAAAAAAATGCCCTAGGCGCTAATAGCCTCTAAACGCTATAACCATTTGGATCTTTTGCTCTGCGTGCGGTAGCGTCAATCTTAGTTATTAGCCGGAGTGAGCAGATGCATAAACTGGTAGCACCAATAGTGATACTTGCATTTATATTTAGCGCGTGCGGAGGTGGCTCCGGTGACTCGCCTGAAGCTGAGGCTACACCGACCGCTGTCGTGACCCAAGCAGAAACGCAGGTCGTTGAGGAACCGACACCTACCGCCATTATTGTGGTTCCACCCAAGGCCCCTTTAATTTATACGGTCCAGGCAGGTGATTCTCTAGGGATTATCGCTAGCAGTTTTGGTGTCCCGATCGAAGATTTAGCTGCCGAAAATGGGATTGAGAATTACAACCTCATAGTTGTCGGGCAGGACCTTATCATTCCTGAAATTGAAGAAGAAGAGGAAGAATAGGAAGAATAGGAAGAATAGGACCTTAATGAAGTCCCTTTCTAGAAAAAGGCTATCTTTTCTAGTGGTGCTCGTTTACGGAGTGAGGAAATATTACTAAAGGACCAAAAGAGGTTTCATCATCGAGCGACCTTCAGGTTGGTATTTTTGCTTGCAGTTTAGGGTATGTCCTTATAGCAATCGCCTCGGTGATTACTTCGCAGTCTGATGTACATGGGTTGACTATGGCTTTTTGGCGTTCATGGATTGCTGTACCATTTTTAGGTTTGTATGTTCTTGTCAAACAGCGGAAAAAATTCACGTGGAAGAAGCTGATCACATGTGCTCCTGCGGGCCTGTGCTTTGGAACGTCTATAGGCCTCTTTTTTTGGTCTACTCAAGTAACGAGCCTTATTAATGCAAGCCTTATAGCTGCTTTACAGCCTTTGATAATTATTTTTCTGAGCTATTATTTTTTCTCCGAAGTTATTACTCGAAGTGATATGGGGTTGTCGGTTTTTGCAATTGGAGGTGCAATCACAATCGTGCTCGCTGGAGCAAGCGATGGAAGTGGAAAATTTAGCGGAGATTTGATGGCGCTATTAGCAATAACTTTCGGCGCTTGCTATTTCGCGTTTGCCAAAAAGGCGTTGACAGAATTAGGTGTTGCGGAATTCATGGCAGGGTATTTCATCTGGTCTGGGGTTATTCTCACGCCACTGATGTTGATATCAGGAGCAGGGGTCATGCCCCAAACGCAACGTGACATAGTGGAAATTCTCGCGGTCGCTTCTATTCCAGGTGTCGGCCACATCCTGCTCAATTTTTCCCAAGGAAAAACACCTCTGAGCTTGATAGGGATACTGCAGTTACTGGTACCAGTCACTGCGACCGTCTCTGCAATCCTTTTCTTAAATGCTTCTATTTCAGGCATCAAAGGACTCGGGATCTTAATGGTCTTTATCGGGCTTACTGCAAGCAGTTACATCCGGAGTAAACGACACGAAAAAGAGCCAGATAATCAGGAATAGTTACCCGAGTCGACACTCCTGAGTTCCTCAGAGGTTGATAATATTATTCTTCTTCTTGGATTGTGACTGAATTGATGACTACGTCGGTAACTGGACGGTCACCAGGACCTGTAGGTACCCTTTGCATTTCATCAGCAACCTCTAGGCCTTTAACTACTTTTCCAAATAAAGAATACTGAGGTGGAAGTCCTGCGCCGCTAGCTCCAGTGACGATGAAGAATTGGCTACCATTTGTGTCTGGACCGGCGTTCGCCATAGCGATTGAACCGATCTCGTAACGACCCGGAGCGGGTAATTCATCAGCGAATCGGTACCCAGGGCCTCCCCTTCCTGAACCTTCAGGGCATCCTCCTTGGCACATAAATCCATTGATGATTCTATGAAAAACTAAACTGTCGTAATAGTGATAGCGGGCCAAAAAGACAAAATTATTAACTGTATTAGGCGCTCCTGCTGCATCAAGATAGATAATCATTGTTCCTATAGACGTCTCCATCGTCGCTGTATACGACTTTGATGGATCAATACACATAGGGGGAGGGCCACTAAATGACGTTTGACGAGGGCTTGAACCATCAGCTGCTGGACATTCAGAGGTACTCATAGATTTGCCTTTCCTTAAAGATATGCGTGCTCACCTTAGCAGTTATATTTCTCAAGACCATCACCGGACCGAAAGGTAGGAGAACCTACAGTCCTATTGTGATTGGAAAACGGCGAACAGGAAAGATACGACGGATTCGTCCTACGAGACTTACCGTAACTTGCCTATCTTGCGATGTAACCTGGAAAGGAAAACCAGGGGACTCGTGCTGGAACTGTGAAAGCATCGAGACCATGGAAGCACCCCCAGCCCAAATCAAAGTTGTCTCTTAAATAGACAGGGCACAGGCGGCCAGTCGATGATCAAACCCCCATGATCACCGACTGTTGAGCCACCCTATAACTCCAAAATGGCTGACTGCCCCCCGGTCGAATCAGCCACACTGGAGAAAAAGATGTGTCATCCGTCACAGTACACACAATTGGAGCTTACGCCAACCATTACTTCGAAAAAGTAAATTTTAAGAATTCACAAAGAACTGAACTTTGAAATTTCTTACCGGTTATTTTCCTCTAGGCTGAGAATCACTTCTCATGTCAAATGATCTCCTGATTCCAATGCTGGTTTGTGCCGGCTGCCTAGCCGTAATCTGTTTCGTATACATAAAGACCCGCCCTAAACGAACTCCTAGGACGTTCTCTATTCCAAAAAATCAAGCAGCGAAACTCATGGAAGGAAATGAGTCTGATTCTGGTAGCTCTGACCAAACAACATTCGATCCGGACCTCTCATCATGGCATGATTCGTTCGAAAGCACTGTTCTAGATTTCATTGAATTCGCTGATGAACTTATCGAAACTATTGATAACGAAATGCCACTCGAAGAGATAAGTGACATAGATGTTTTTGAGACAGAAAAGGCTTCACAGTTCCAAAGGGCAGCGTCTGAGCACCCATCGCCAGAAATGGGAGCTGAACTTGCTGCAATGCTTGCCACAGCATCCGCTAGCCTTCACGCTTATCTCCGTGGCGACCTTGAACTTGCAAAGCAACAACGATCCTCATATCGGGAATATCGGGAAATGTGGTTTCAAAGACTTCGACAATTCCCGCAAGATATTGACCGTATTATTCGGCTCCGTCAGACATAGGCTGAAACAATAAACATTTGGAAGCAGGAGATTTATTACCTATGACCGACTTAATGAATGACCTTGATTTAGTCGCCGCGCGAAGTTCAGAAGCAACAAAGATTTATGGAGCTGGAGAAACTGAAATCCGTGCATTAGACAATATTGACGTTGCCTTCCCAAAAGGCAAATTCACTGCGATCATGGGGCCTTCCGGATCTGGAAAATCCACACTCATGCACTGCATGGCTGGATTAGATGATTTAACAAGTGGCAAAGTCTTCATTGGTGAAACTGACCTGACAGAACTAAATGAACGTGAGCTGACACTCTTACGACGTTCTCAGATTGGGTTTATCTTTCAGGCATACAATTTAGTCCCAACTTTGAACGCTCTAGAAAATATCACCTTGCCTCTGGACTTAGCGGGCGAAAAACCAGATGATTCCTGGGTTGATAAAATTGTTGAAGTGGTGAGCTTAAAGGACCGCATTAAGCACCGACCCAATGAACTCTCAGGGGGACAGCAACAACGAGTTGCTGTTTCTCGCGCCCTAGCAAGTAAACCTGACATTATCTTTGCTGATGAGCCTACGGGAAACCTGGATTCAAAAACCGGAAATGAAATTCTGGAATTTATGCAGCTTGCTACAAAAGACCTTCAGCAGACGATAGTCATGGTTACTCATGATCCTGTAGCAGCGAGTTTCTCCGACCAAGTTATTTTTCTTGAGGATGGCAAAGTTGTGGGCGACCTAGTAGACCCAACAGCTGATGGAGTTCTCGATCGAATGCGGAGCATCGGAAATTAAAATATTCCATGGCCTTATTTAAACTTGCTCTTAAAAACGCCTATGCCAAGCCTGGGCGGTTTCTATTAACGTCCCTTGCGGTTCTTATAGGCGTTGCATTAACCACTGCAGTCTTTGTTTTTACCGATAGCCTTCGAGAAACCTTCGGAGGGCTGAGCGATGATATTGAATCAGGCTACGACTTGGCTGTTAGATCTGAAATACCTTTCGGAAGCCGACTTAATGCTGCACCAATCGATTTAGAGCTTCCAGAACAACTATCTGCGATAGAAGGAGTTGCCGCTGTTCAACCTCGGGTTATTGAATTTGGAATTGTGCCAAATAAAGCCGACGGGTCTGCGGCATTAGCCACTAGGGGGCCAAATATTGGAATCAACTGGGAGGATAGTTCACCGACGCCTCGTCTCTATATTGCAGAAGGGAGTCCACCTGTTTCCATAACAGAGTTTGTCGTTGATATTGACACCGCCAAAGGTAAAAGCGGAAATGATTTCTTGGTTGGGCAGGAATATGATCTTCAGACACCTCAGGGTTTACGAACTCTTGTTTTAACCGGAACTTTTACCTTTGCAAACCCTGAAGAGAACGCTTCGATCGGATCGAAGTTGGTGGCTATGGATACTAATTCCGCTGTGGAGTTATTTAATAGCGGCATAGGTTTCGATGACATAACGCTCACTATAGATACAGAGTATGAAGAAGATATGGTCGTAAAAGCGATCGAAAGGGTACTTCCAGATGGGCTTGAAGTTTTGACAAGAAGTGATCTCGTAGAGGAACAGGTAGATACCTTTAACGAGTTTATAAATATCTTTCAAACGATTCTTTTGGTATTTGCCTTCATTATTCTCTTTGTCGCAGCATTTATCATCTATAACGTTTTCTCAATAATTGTTGGCCAGAGAATTCAAGAAATTGGTTTACTTCGCGCCCTTGGCGCAACCGGAAAGCAAGTCACAAATTCAATTATTGCTGAAGCCCTATTTGTTGGCATCTTTGCAACAGTTACTGGTATCGCGCTTGGGTTTCCAATAGCTTTTGGGCTGCAAGAATTGTTAGCTGCTCTGAACTTTGGCCCAGATGAGAATTCTCTACCGCTAAGGCCAACTACATTGATCGTTGGGGCGATTCTCGGAATAGGGCTGACACTAACTGCTGCTGTATGGCCCGCCTTGAGAGCCCGATCGATTTCCCCTATGGCTGCCCTACGGAGCGGGCTTTCAACTGCGTACACCATTCCAAAAAATTACCTATTGGGTGCTTTTCTAACAACCCTCGGGTTTTTTGCAATAACTCTTGGATTTATTCTTGATCAATGGCTTGTCATGTTACCCCTAGGAGTCTTAGCTGGCATTTTCCTCTTTCTAGGTTTGAGTAGGTTCAGTAATATCTTGGGGAAGTTATCTTTCCTCTCTCTTGGAATGGGTCTACTGGTCGCTGCCCTTACCGCGAACCTTTCTACTTCTATGCTGATGGCGCTTCTTGGAGCTGCTGCACTCAACTCATTCCTTGGCATAAACCTTCTCAGCCCATTATTCGCTGGAAAGGTAACGTATTTCTTAGGTTTCCCTACGGCAAAACTTGGAGTCCCGAGCAAAATGGCACGAAGAAATGCTGGAAGGAGTCCTGAACGAACAGCTACTGCGGCATCAGCACTGATGATTGGTTTAGCTCTTGTCGCAACAGTCTCCGTGATATCTGAGTCTCTTAAATCAACAGTAAGTGAAGTTCTCGAAGAAGATGTTATCTCTGATTGGTGGGTACAAGGTGAAAGTCTAGGACCCGAACCTTTAGGTTTTAGCCCAACAATCACTGCTGAAATAGCCACTCTCTCCGAAGTCGAAGAAGTCTTAGCGATGCAACTTTCAGATGAAGGACTACGCACGGTTATAGACCAGAAAGTAAAGAGGGTTTATTCAGCGGATCTCTCATCTGTCCCAAAATATTTCAATATTGGCATTAGCGAGGTTGATGAATCATTGCTCGGGAACAACGCAGTTTACCTCCATGAAGAAGAAGCGGAAAAGTATGGAGTGGGCCTGGGTTCCACTTTGGAAGTTGAATTTGTCGACCAAAGCCAGAAGGCTCTTAATGTTGCTGGAATCTTTACCTCAAAGTCAATAATTGATTCAGGTTGGCTACTTGATTCAAGCGTGTACGCGTCGAATGTAAATCTGGTACCCCAGTCTGATGATTTCGTCGGAGTGCTTGTCAAAGATGGCGTAAGCGAAGAAGGTGTGAGAGAAGCTATAAATTCAGTGCTTGAAGGTTATGCTCAGGTGGAAGCGCAGACAAAAGAAGAACTCAAAGATCAAGCGCAAAGTCAAATTGATCAGACGTTAACAGTCGTTAGCGTACTCTTATTTATCTCTGTCGTCTTAGCGGTCCTAGGAGTCGCAATCACTCTTGCCTTGTCAGTCTTTGAACGCACGCGTGAAATTGGACTAACACGAGCGGTTGGCGCAACACGAAAGCAGATGAAGCGAACCGTCCGTGTTGAAGGCATCCTCGTTGCCCTCTTCGGAGGGGTTCTAGGGATCGGCCTCGGCCTTATCTTTGGTATGGCATGCGTCCAAATCATTCCTGATGATTTTGTTTCTGAACTGGCTATCCCATGGAGAAATATTTTCCGGAATCTTGTCATTGCTGGTGTAGCCGGATCTCTTGCCGCTTACTTCCCGGCACGCCGAGCAGCGAAACTCAACGTCTTGGATGCCATCAACCACGAATAATCTGATTAAAGGTTAGTCTTCGCTCATAAGTGATTCCGGTAATGGGCTTGTGTGAACAATTGTGAGTCGTTGTGTAGCTCGAGTTAACGCTACATAAAGTGCTCGAAGTCCATTCTTTTCTCCGGTAATTATTTTGTCTGGTTCCACAACGACCGCAACATCGACCTCGAGACCTTTCACGAGACTTACTGGTACTAGAGTCACTTGATCCTCCAAAGCTCCGGCATCGACAAGTCCGTGCCGAATACCAGATGAGTTGAGAGAGTCTGACATGATGTCTAGGTAAGCATCAGGAACTATGACAGCAAGATACCCTGGCCCAAGTTTTTCTAACTCTGACCTTACAAGCGCGACAACTGTAGCTGAAAGGCGAGCGGGCGTTTCTACAGAAACGAATTGAGGTTTGTCACCTATTTCGCGGACCGCAACTGGGGGATTAAATCCAAACTGGGTGTCACGCAAAAGACGGTTTGCGACATCCATAGTAGGTTGGGGAAGACGATACCCAACAGTCAGCTGGGAAAATCGGTATCCGGATTTTTGAGAAAGGGCTTCTATGATACCCTCCCAGTTATCGTGGGCCCAAGCTCCCGTTGCTTGCGCAATATCTCCAACGAGAGTCATTGACCCGTTCAGGGATCTGCGCTTTAACATCCGAAGCTTCATAGGAGATAAATCCTGGGCTTCATCAACTACGATATGGCCATAGGTTCGGATAGTTTCTTCTTCTTTATATCCTGCGCGTGGACCAAGCTGAGCTTGAGCCTCATCAAGAATAGGGACATCTTCTGATGTCCAGTCGACTTTTGTGGCATGAGAAGATCTAGGACGGTAAAGTGCTGCAATCTCATCATTGGTTAGATGGTTTCCAGCTGCACTTCGCAATAAAGCGCGACTACCGAAAAGGTCGTGAATAAGATGCTCGGCATTAAGTGATGGCCACATCCATTCAAGAGTCTCTCTGATAAGCAATGCCGATGCTAGGTCGTTTTGCAATTTCTCTGGATCTATCAGCTGGTGCTTAGAACTCAAAGCTAATTTTTGAAAGACTTGATCTCTCACAAATTGACGTGCGCTGTTATGGTTCCTGAATCTACGTTGGGCCTCATTGATGATCTGCTGAGTTTGTGAAACAGTGAGCGATAATCGTTGTAAACCATAACCGATACGGAGATTGTCGCGTATCGGCCGTTGTCGATCGTGAATAGCGTTGCGCACGACAAGCTCCATCTTATTGCTGCCTTTTATAGCTGCGATATTCTCACTGTCGTATCCTCGGACTTTTACTCGAGGAATTAAATCGGTAAGAACAGCAAGACGAACACCAGCTTCTCCTAACGAGGGTAAAACTTGCTCTATGTATGTCAGAAAGACACGGTTAGGCCCAACGACAAGAACCCCTTGTCCTTCTAGCGGAAAACGATACGTATAGAGAAGATATGCGGCGCGATGGAGTGCAACAACCGTTTTACCTGTCCCTGGCCCTCCCTGAACAATGAGCATCCCAGATAACGAAGATCGAATAATCTCATCTTGCTCTCCTTGAATCGTCGCAACAATGTCACCGAGCCTCCCTGTTCTTGCCTGTTCCATCGTCGCTGCAAGAGTCATACGCCCTTTAAAAATAGGGCCATCAGAATCATCAATTATGTCTTCACCAAAGAATTCATCTTCAATCCCGAGAAGAACATCTTTACGTGTCGCAAAGTGACGTCTCCGAATTAAACCCATCGGATGTTTTCCAGTTGCGCGATAGAACCCTTCAGCTATTGGAGCTCGCCAGTCAACCGTAATCGGATCCTGTTGCTTATCCCAAATAGCTACCCGGCCAATATAAAACGTTTCAGATTGATCGGAATTCTCTTGGTCGATGCGTCCAAATACAAGGGAGGCATCGCCAATATCGAGTTGAGATAATCTCTTATTTACTTGGTCAGAGATCACATCACGTTCGAAGCGCGCTTGGTGAGTGCCTCCTTGACCTGATTCAACCATGCCATGTAGCTTCTTTGCCTGAAGGTGAGCCTGATCAAGGATCGCGAAGGCATTATCGATGTAATTCTGCTCAGCTTGAAAATCGGGGTGGATGGCAAAACCTCTTTTCAATATCCAAAAACTGGATTTTTGACAATTATCCATTCTAGCTAGCGAGCAGCGTTCCTCATCACTCACAAATAAATCTCGAAAGAGGAAATCAGCTATTTCTTTGCTATGTGGAATCGATTCTTTTGACATGTCGCTACTACTGTGAAGATGTGACTTCCATTGATCTTTCAAATTCACCCTTTCTTCAGGCCTGCCGCTGCGAACCTGCAAGCCATGTTCCTGTCTGGTTTATGCGACAAGCTGGCCGTTCCTTGCCGGAATATCGAGCGTTAAGGAAAGACGGAAGTATTCTAGATGCAATCAAAAAACCTGATCTTTCAGCTGAAATTACCCTGCAACCGGTCCGTAGGTACGGTGTCGATGCAGCAATTTTGTATTCCGACATTATTGTTCCCGTCCATGCCATAGGATTCGGCGTTGATATTGAGCCTGGTATAGGCCCAGTAACAAAAGATCCGTTCCGGTCGGCAAGTGACTTGAAGCGGCTAAGAGATTTAGACCCAGTTAGCGATACGCCTTACGTAATTGAAACTGTCAAGTTATGCGTAGACCAGTTAGATATCCCACTTATAGGATTTGCTGGTGGGCCATTTACTATCGCCAGTTATCTGATTGAGGGAGGTCCGTCACGCACCTATCAGGAAACAAAACGTTTAATGTTCGAAAACCCCGAACTCTGGGGTCATTTGATGGATCGGTTGACCCAAATTTGTACAAGCTCATTAGTATCTCAAATCGAAGCTGGGGTTAGCGCCGTTCAGCTATTTGATTCGTGGGTTGGGGCTTTGTCGCCAAGCCAATATGTACGTTTTGTGTTCCCTTGGGTTCAGAAAATGTTTGAAGAGGTTTCGAAAACAGGGGTACCGAAAATTCATTTTGGCGTAGCTACTGGTGAACTACTAGAGCTTATGAGCGATGTGGGAGCTGATGTTATTGGAGTTGACTGGAGAGTCCCACTTGACATAGCTCGAAATAGAGTCGGTGAAGGGAAAGCCCTTCAGGGAAATCTTGACCCTGCGATATTAGCTGCGCCTTGGTCGGTTATCGAGGAAGAAGTCCTTCATATCCTTAATTTGAACAGTGGACACCCCGGGCACATTTTTAACTTAGGGCATGGAGTCACTCCAAGCGTAGATCCAGAAGTTCTTCAACGAATCGTAAAACTGGTGCATCAATACCGAGTAGGGCGATGAGGAAAGTTATTGTCGTTGGTGGTGGGATAAGCGGATTAACTGCCGCACACGAGCTATTGACAAAAGGGTACGATGTTACCGTTATTGAAGCTTCATCCTGCATTGGGGGGAAGGTCTCGACTGTAGAAATTTCTGGAGTTCTAGTAGATGCGGGACCTGATGCTTTTCTGGTGCGTGAGCCAGAGATGGAGGAGCTTTGCACTTCCCTCGGGATAGCAGGTGACCTTGTATCTCCTATTTCTCGATCCGCGAAGATCTGGGTTGATGGAAACATGTATCCCTTGCCGAAAAGTCAATTTCTAGGGGTCCCCTTGGACTTGGATGAACTCTCTTCCCTTAATTTAGTCAGCTCCGAAGGCATAGAAATCGCTCAAAATGATTTCATTAACGAAGAGACTGGTCGTGATGAAGATGAGACCGTAGGTTCCCTAATTCGAAGGAGGTTAGGAGATGAAGTTATGGACAAACTTGTCGGCCCTCTCCTTGGAGGAATCAATGCAGGTGACCCCGACAGAATAAGCCTCAATTCGGGGGTTCCCTATCTGGCTTCAGCAGCGAGTCTTGACTCGAGTCTGATACGGTCGATTCAGAAATTCGTTCGTGCTTCTGGCCGTGACCCTAAAGCTCCTATTTTTTTAACACACCCGGAAGGACTTGGAAAAGTCATAGACGCTCTCCACAAGAAGCTTGAGGGGAAGATAGTCCTAAATACAAATGTCGAGTCCATATTCACTGAAGAAACGAACTGGATTGTCCAGGCAGGAGAAAAAAAATACGAAGCGGATGCGGTTATTTTGACAACACCTGCATATGTTTCGGCTGCCATCATTAAAAACTCAAGTACTACGGTTGCAGAGTTACTTTCAAGTGTTGAATACGCCTCAATGGCTTTCGTGTTGTTTGCATTCCCTTCTTCAGGAGTTCTCCCCTTTGATGGAAGCGGATTTCTTGTTGCGAAATCTGAAGGCCTTCTGATGACAGCATGTTCATGGTCATCTTCGAAATGGGAACACCTAGGAAAGAGCGATAAGACATTTGTTAGGGTGTCTGCTGGAAGAGTTGATGATGACCGTGCATTTAACTTCAACGATGGGGAACTGGTCTCCAAACTCTTGGAGGAATTATCCCTTACTGTCGGCCTTGAGACACCACCTGAAGAAAGCCGAGTGATCCGTTGGCCAAAATCATTTCCGCAGTATGAGTCAGGTCATGCAAACAAGGTCGACGAAATACAAAGATTGCTCGGCTCTGAAACTCCAGGGGTTTTCGTAGCAGGTGCCGCCTTTAATGGCCTTGGCCTATCTGCTTGTATTCGAGATGGGAAAGCTAGTGTCCAAAGAGTTGAGGAATACCTCGAGGTAGTCCATTAATGGGAGCTTTGATTTAACTATGGAAGAGAGACTAATTAAATCTTTGAAACCTATAGCAGGTGGCATGTGTTTAGCGTTCTCAATGCCTCCTTGGGGTTGGTGGCCGATGGCATTCTTAAGTTTTTTCTTCCTTGACCAGCTCCTTTCGCAAGTTCTCGCTCAGCGAGAGAGATTTTGGACTGGTTTTACGTTTGGTGTCGGATGGTTATTCCCAAGCACCTTCTGGATGGTCGCACTAACGGTCCCTGGGTACATCATCCAAGGGCTACTTTTCAGCACGTTCGTTGGCATCGCAGCATTATTGGTCCCGAGGGGGACTTGGCGTTGGTTTGCATTGCCAGCTGCTTTTGTGATTCTTGAAGCTGTACGATATCGATGGCCGTTTGGTGGCGTTCCCCTAGCAACATTAGCGATGAGCCAAAGTAGAGCTCCACTTGGACATACTGTCCGAATTCTCGGCCCGTTATTTCTCTCCGCCCTAGTTGTTGCTGCTGGTATTTTTCTATCTTTAGCTTGGGAGAAAAGGTGGAAATTCGCTGCCGCGGCAGGAGTGGGAATTCTCGCTATGTGGGCAATTAGCTTTGCTGTACCAAATGGGAAATCGATAGGTGAAACATCGGTAGCCATCGTGCAAGGTGGCGGTGAACAAGGCACTCGAGCTATCAATACCGATGAACGCGAAGTCTTTGAAAAACATCTCAATGCAAGTACAAATGTTATAACTCCTCTTGATTTAGTTCTATGGCCTGAAGATGTTGTGAATGTACAGCAGCCCCTTTCAGATTCGCCGGAGTATTCAGAACTGCAAGTCTTAGCGCGCCAGCTTGATAGTTGGTTGATAGCAGGGATTTTTGAGCGTGTAAGTACAACCGAAAACGCAAATGCTTCTATAGCTTTTTCGCCTGAAGGGGTTGAAATAGATCGCTATGACAAGGTCCGCTTAGTTCCCTTTGGAGAGTTCGTCCCTCTGAGGGGATTTATTAAACATTTCGCTCCAAGTTATCTTCCTGTTCGGGATACGAAACCCGGAAATGGAGAACCGAATTTAATGGTGGAAATCGACGGTGAGACGGTAAATCTCGGAATATCGATATCTTGGGAAATATTTTTCGAAGATAGAGCACGGAATGCCATCTCGGGAGGAGGCGAGATATTACTAAACCCGACGAATGGTTCTAGCTATTGGTTAACAATCCTGCAGTCCCAACAAGTAGCTTCTTCAAGATTGCGAGCTATGGAGACAGGAAGATGGGTTCTTCAGGCGGCTCCTACTGGTTTTAGTGCAATTGTAAATCCAGATGGAGATGTTGTTGCACGTTCATCAATTTCGGAAACACGCGTCCTCCATGCGACTGTAGAACGTAGAAGAGGAAACACGCTGGCGACGAAGGCAGGACCACTTCCGATGATTCTGATCTCAGGAACTACTCTAGTGGGAGCAAATATCCTCGCAAGGAGAAGAAATTAATCGATATCGATTATTAACGTTGAGGGTCCCGAATTTATCAATTCGACGTTCATGAATTTCTGAAATTCTCCTGTCTCCACATGTATTTGCTCACTGCGGAGATAAGCAACGAGGGATTCTATGAGAGGTTCTGCTACTTCGGCGGGAGCAGAAGCCACCCAACTAGGGCGACGGCCCTTTCGAGCATCACCATAGAGAGTAAATTGTGAGATGACTAAGATTTCTGAGCCGATATCAAGGGTCGAGAGGTTCATTTTCCCACTACTATCTTCGAAGATTCTGAGATTCAGCAATTTTTTAGCTAATTTTTTTGCTGTCTCTTCCTTGTCGGAGTGGGTAACTCCAACAAAAATACACAAACCCTTCTGAATCGAACCAACTGTATTACCGTCCACAGAGACACTGGCTTTAGTAACACGTTGAACTAAAGCCCTCATAATAATCTCCTTCAAAGCGCGGTTAAGATAAAGACAGTACCACCATAATGATTATTGACCTTTCTAGAACATTTAATGCTCAAGTAACATAATTTTGTTCCAATCTCCATACCCTTAAGGTTCATATGGAAGAAACAGAAACGCCATCAAGTAATTCAGATACGAATTCAGGTCATCTCCGTATTGCTATGCTCGCCTACCGAGGAAAACCGCATGTCGGCGGACAAGGGGTATATGTCAGAGAAATGAGTAAAGCGCTCGTAGAGCTCGGGCACACGGTTGAAGTTTTTGGAGGGCCACCTTATCCCGATCTTGACCCTAAGGTTCCACTTCATGAATTCCCGAGTTTGGAGATTTATAACGATTTCTTTCCAGGGAGGATGCCGGGCATCTGGGAAATAAAGGATTTCCCAGATTTCGTAGAACTATGTTCGTATCTCTCAGGAAATTTCTCAGAACCTTTTTCTTTTTCACTTCGAGCGTATAGAGCTTTAAAGGAACGGAAAGGAGAATTTGATCTCGTAATTGATAATGGATCTCTAGCGTATGGGAACGTATTGATCCAAAGGAAACTTGGCCTTCCTATCCTTGGGATAATTCATCATCCGATTACGGTAGACCGCCGGCTAGAACTCGATAATGCACGTACTTTCGTCGAACGATTCGGGAAACGGCGCTGGTACGCATTTACAAGAATGCAAACGAGGGTGTGTAGAAGCATCAAACGTATTGTGACAGTCTCGGAATCCTCGCGTGAAGATATTAGTAGGGACCATAAAGTCGACATTGATCGAATTCACGTGGTTCCCATTGGGATAGATACTGACTTCTTTGCGCCTCAGCCACTTATTGAAAGAACACCAGGAAGAATAGTCTCAACTGCTAGTGCTGACGTACCGTTAAAAGGGCAAAGATACCTTCTTGAAGCACTGGCACAAGTCCGAGAAAAACATCCCAACGTACATCTAGAACTTGTAGGTAAGCAGCGAGAAGGAAGCACTACCGCTGAGACGCTTGAGCAACTTGGACTCGATGATATCGTGAACTTCAATCAGGGAATAAGCTACCAAGAACTCGTTGACCTCCTAGCTTCAGCATCAGTTGCCGTTGTCCCTTCCTTATATGAGGGTTTCTCTATACCCGCCATTGAAGCCCTGTCATGCGCCGCTCCTTTGATAGCAACAACCGGAGGGGCCCTTCCAGAAGTCGCAGGACCACATTTAGAAACGTGTCTGGCTGTTCCCCCAGGTGATAGTAACGCTCTAGCAAAGGAAATAGACTATGCCTTTGAACATCCGGAAGTGTGTCGAAAGGTAGGAGAAGCAGGTCGACAGCGAGTAATAGAAAAATGGAGCTGGAGAGAATCCGCTATTACTACAGCCGCACATTGCCGAGAACTATTATCGATGCACAAAACCCCTTAGGATTCTGACGTGCTAACTATCAATTTTGATCGGCTAGAACTTAAAAAAGGGGATATGGTTCTGGACCTCGGCTGCGGTTTCGGCCGGCATGCATTTGAAGTGCTTCGAAGAGGCGGTCAAGTTGTCGCCTGCGATATGGCTTTACCTGAATTACATGAGGTTCGAGCTACCTACGCAGCCATGGCAGAAGTCGGAGATTTAAAAGAAACAGCCCCTGCTTTTACCTCTGTTGGAGACGCTACCCGTTTACCATTCCAAGACAAGACATTCGACCGGATAATAGCGAGTGAAGTACTCGAACACATCTTTGACGATGAAGAGGCATTGCGGGAACTATTTCGTGTACTCAAACCCCAAGGAATTCTGGCAATTACTGTTCCCTCTTATTTCCCAGAGAAAATCTGTTGGATGCTCTCTGATCAATATCATGCTCCCGCTGAAGTGGGAGGGCATGTACGAATATATAAGAGGCGACAATTGGAATCAAAAATCTCTGATACGGGTTTAGTGCCTATAGAGTTCCATAGGGCTCATGCTTTACATTCACCATACTGGTGGCTGAAATGTGCGGTCGGAACGAAAAATGACCAAAACCGACTTGTGAAGGCGTACCTTCGGTTCCTTACATGGGATATTGTAAAGCAACCAGCACTAACCCGATATGCAGAAAAAATTTTGCAACCTCTGCTAGGTAAGAGTGCAATCATCTATGCTCAAAAGACTGCCGCTGCTTAACCCAAGGAAGCAAATTGCCCCCGATCGACTCTCCTGACATTATCGATTCTTCAAAAATACGTCGAACTGGTGAATCTATCGCTGAGTTGCAACACCCTTCAGGAATGATCCCTTGGTTCCCGAATGGACATGCCGACCCATGGAATCATATTGAAGCTGCAATGGCCTTAGATGTTTCCGGACTTCACGATGAAGCTGTTTCCGCCTATCAATGGCTGGCAGATATCCAACTTGAGAATGGATCCTGGCACAACTATTACCTTGAAAATACGATCGAACAAGACAAAATTGATACAAATTGTGTCGCATATATAGCAACAGGGGTCCTACACCATTACCTCATATCGAAAGACACCGGATTTCTTGAAACCATGTGGCGAGTCGTAGAACCAGCAATCGAATTTGTACTTGGCCTTCAAACACCAAGGGGGGAGGTCATTTGGGCATGCCATTCTGATGGAACTCCATGGTCATACGCACTTGTCACAGGGTCATCAAGCATTTCGCATTCCTTGCGGGCTGCGATTGCAATAACTGAACATCTTGGCATGGAACGGCCGCAATGGACGGAGAAAGGAAGGCGCCTTGTTCACGTTCTTAGAAACAATCCCGATGCATTCGCTCCAAAAAAACGGTGGGCCATGGACTGGTATTATCCAGTATTAACCGGTGTCCTCCAGAATAGTGAGGGGCGGAACCGTCTTGAAGCACAAAGAGAACAGTTTGAAATGCCGAACAAAGGAATAAGATGTGTATCCGATCGGCCATGGATAACTACAGCGGAAACTTGCGAATGCGCTATTGCTTACCTTGCTGTCGGTGAGAGAAATCACAGTATTGAACTTTTTACAAAAATCCAAGACTATAGAGACGACAATGGACGGTATCTCACCGGAGTCGTATATCCCGAGAAAGTTTCCTTCCCTGAAAATGAGTACTCGACGTACTCTGCTGCTGCAGTGATCCTCACTGCCGACGCTATCTTAGAAGCTACTTCTGCGGGAAGAATTTTTTCTGACCATACTTTCTTACCGTCGCTATCTGACGAGCAGATAGAAAATTAACTAGAATGGTTTCGTAATATTTCAAGTGCTTTATCGGCATGGACGAACATATTCTTCTCACTCTTTACAATCCCAAGAAGCGTCCGGTCCTGTCCTATTACATACGTCGCCCGTTGATTCGGGAATGGGCCTCGACGCTTAGCGCCAAGTAATGAAGCAATTTTCTTTTCAGGGTCTGAAAGAAGCGTGAACCCTAGACTATTTTTCTGATCGAATTCTTTTTGCTGACCCACCGGATCAGTACTGATTCCCACTCGTTGAGCTCCGAGTTCTCCAAACTCAGCAGCTAAGTCACGGAAATGACAGCTTTGCTTAGTTCAACCAGGGGTCATTGCCTTTGGGTAAAAATACAAAACCAGAGGACCATTCTCGATCAAAGACGCAAAAGTTACCGTTACGCCACTTTGATCCAATGCATCAAAATCAGGGACTAGGTCACCTTGTTCCATCTATCCTCATTTTCTAGATTTACGCTTCTTCATAAGAATAACATCGAAAGACCACATCTCAGGAAATTCGTCGAAGTATCCGTAAAGAACCTTGAATTCGTTCCTCAGCCCAATCTCCACTTTCCACAGCCGGTAAGTAAATACACTCATAAGGCGGTCGCCCACCATCCTTAGGGTCAGGGAAGACATCATGAATTGCAAGAAGTCCCCCTATTTGTACTTTCGGAACCCACCAATTGTAATCATCTCTGGCTGGTTGAATCCCATGACCGCCATCAATGAAAAGAAATGCAAGAGGCGTATCCCAGTGCTTTGCCACGGTAACTGAGTCACCTACTATTGCCACAACCACGTGTTCTAAACCGGCGCCATGAATAGCTTTACGAAAAATCGGCAACGTATCTAGTTTCCCTACTTCTGAATCAACTAAATCTGGTTCATGATGTTCCCAACCAGCTTGGTTCTCTTCTGAACCTCGGTGGTGATCCAAGGCATAGAGAGCACGCCCCTGCTCTTCTGCTGCTGTTCCCAAGTAGATTGCGGATTTCCCACAGTAGCTTCCTACCTCTAGTAACGGACCTCCAACATTAAGATTGGAAGCTGCTTCGTATAAGGCGTCACCCTCATCGGAAGGAAGGAAACCTCGGGTATTTTGTGCGAAGGCACGTCTGTCTGCTTTCATATGAGCAAGATTACTGGAGATTTCAGCTATACCTTTCGAATCTGATTACTTAAGTGATCTTTTTTGAAGTTGTATTGAAGAGGTATCGATCCAAGATAATGAACTTGAAAACCCAAAGGGCACCATACGCAGCGAGATTTGCGCCATTAACTACCATCCAAGACTCCCATATGCGATTTGCAAGAAAGACAAATAGCGTGGAAAGCCCTAATCCCGAAAATGCGATAATCCAATAAGGGAAAATTTCCCTTTTTAAATCATGTGGGCCAGATTTTTCCCAAACCCAGAAGCGGTTAAGGATATAGTTGGGGATGGTCGAAAGGGTAACACTAAGAAAATTACTGAGTGTCGCAGTGAATCCCATAGTTTCAAAAAACAGATAAAGGAATGACTGGCCGATAACAACGCTAACTACAGAAACGAACAGATAGCGAATAATTTTTTGATTAAGCGTTAGTGCGAACATATCTTGGAAATACGCCTCTCGGAACTTTGCCCACACCTTACTCTTTAAAGAACTTCGGATCTATTTCAATAACCGCTACAACGAAAATCAAAAATCGCATAGGATATTGCAGTGAATACGACAGAGAAAAATACGTTATTTATTCAACGATTCTTGAAAGTTTCTCTTATGTGTATCTTGACCCTGAGTGCCGCATTTGGGTGCGGTGGGTCATCAACGGACGCTAACCCATTAAATGGTCGAGCAAATGACGCTGACCAAAACTCAAATGAAACGACCGAAGACACGGAGAATAAGGAAAACCCTACTGAAACTCCCATTCAAGAAAACCAAGAAGTTTTAGATGCTCCTGAAAGCAATACTTGGACCATACTCGTGTACGTCATGGGAGACACCGACCTTGAGGAATTCGCCTTAACTGATTTTATTGAGATGGCGAAGGTCCCAACGAGCAAGAACTTAAATATTGTGGCCTTATTTGATAGGTCAGATTTCTATTCTGAAGAAGGTTTACTCAATATCGCCGATTTCTCAGACACTAAGATTTTCCAGGTCACGAATGGAACACTCAATATCATCAAAGACCAAATGGGGGAACTTAATTTAGGTAATCCGGAGACACTAGCTGACTTTATCAGTTACGGATTTTCTAAATTCCCAGCTGAGCGAAATGGCCTCATCCTTTGGGATCATGGGGCAGGCTGGCCAGGGATGGGTCCAGATGATGGGAATGATTTTGATATCCTTGACCTTCAGGAAATCTCAGACGGGATCGAGAAGGGTCTAGAAAATGCCGGAATTGATAAGCTAGATCTCATCGGATTTGATGCCTGCCTTATGGGAACTTTTGAAGTTGCGATGGCGATGGCAGAGTATGCCGAGGTAATGGTTGCCTCACAAGAACTAGAACCAGGGCATGGATGGGACTGGGAATCTCTCGAAGTCCTTACTTCTGACTCTCTGGTAGATGCCGAAACACTTGGCTTAGCAATAGCGAATGATTATAAACAGCATGCTATTGATAATGGAACGGAAACTGAAATTACCCTTTCTGTGATCGATTTATCAAAAATGAATGCTGTTGAGAATGCACTAAGTGCGCTTGAATTACCTTTGGTTTCCCAAAGCGAGTCACTTGCTCCAAAGCTCGGAGTCGCGCAAAGTAAATCTCTGAGATTAGGGAAAAACCCAGATCCTTCTATTGATGCTCAAATGATCGACCTTGGTGACCTTGCAGCAGAACTCGGAAAGGCTGAGCCAGAACTTATTGATCTCACTAATGATCTGATAGGAGCTATTGATGAACTGATCTTAGGACATGTGAGCGGACCTGCAACAAAATCCTCTACGGGGTTAGCGATATATTTTCCCGAGCTGAGAAGCCTCAGCCAGGAGGGATATTTTTACCTCGAAGGAATCTCTAGCTGGCAAAACATTCTCATGAGTTACTTCCAATCTCAAGAGAGAATACCGGAAGACGAACAGGCAAGGTTCTTAACAGAACAGTACCCGCCAACATATACTCTTGATGCCATAGACGGCCTTCTTATAAGTGCTCAATTTGATATAACTGCGCAAGACAACCTTACCGAAGCCGTAATCTACTATGGGATTCCTGAACCAGATGGATCCATTCTCTTCCTCGGTGAAGAACCAGCAACAATCGCAAATGACGGAAGCGGATTGGCTGAAGGTTTTTATGACTTAACCGTCCTCACGATGTCAGATGGTGTCGACACCGTCTACGCCTACACACAGTGGTATAACGATGAGGATTCAGGGCTTGCTTTTCTCGATATCCCCCTGACGTATGTCCCGCCCCAAGATTCGGGAGCGCAGGAAGAATCCTATGATGTTATTCTTTCCATTACGATAGATACAGAAACATCTGAAATCCTTAGCGAAATATATTACTCCACTGACCAAACCGGACAATGGGGAGAGTTAGTAGCTGACCCAGAAGGGTTAATCTATCCAGTTTTCTATTTAGAAAACGCTGATTTTTCATTTGAGTGGATTGAAATTAATGAGGTTGGCCTATGGGCAGATATCCCTAGTCTTGCTTATTCATTTGAATATCTAGATTCAGGAACAGCATTCGTAGCTGAACTCTGGGTCTTTGATTACGGTGGCAACAGCGACTACGTATACGTAGAGGACTACATCCCATAAGAAGTCTCAATCAACGCTATAGCGGTATACGTTGGTTTCTCGCTGGGTAAATCCGAGACGATGGTAGAGGCGATTCGCTGCTTCTCGGCTAGGGCGTGATGTTAAGTCAATGGTTTTAGCTCCTGCTTTCTGAGCTAGCTCAATAGCATGTTGATTTAAAGCTTGCCCAACTCCCATACCACGAGCTTGAGTATCGACGACAACATCTTCTATCCAAGCACGGATACCGGTAGGAATACGAAAGATCACCAGTGTCATCGAACCTAAAATCCTACCGTTTGCATCTTCAGCGACAAGTATTGTTGCAGAGTCAGACCCTATGATTGCTTTAAGCTCATCTTCAGTGGGAGGAGGGTTCGACGAAGAAAGCTGCGGAGTTAACTTTTGATATGCCTCCACCAACTTTGCATCAACATTTTCTGCGATCCGTATTTTGGTCATACTTTATCGTACCCTTGCTGGAAGGAAGTAAGGGAAACAATCCGATTCTAAGCGCTTCAAATCTCTACGAATAGAATTCTGTTTTTCTGGGATATAACCTCAAATCTATGACAGAGAACTATATGGTCTGGGAAAAGCAACTTGAGGGTTCAGGAGGCGTGCTTGTTGTTGCCTTTGAAGGTTGGAATGACGCTGGGAATGCATCAAGTTGGGCTGCGAGACATCTACGCGAAGATCTTAACGCTGAGCAATTTGCCACGATTTTAGCGGAAGATTTCTATGATTTTTCTACAACACGGCCGTTAGTTCATTTAGCTGAAAACGGGCGACAATTGGATTGGCCGGAAACGAAATTCAGCGCCGCTACTGATCAAGACATCCTTCTCCTTGAGGGTATAGAGCCGCATTTACAGTGGAGGAGCTTCGTTGAAGAAATCACATCTGTAGTGACAAGGCTTGAAGTTTCCATGGTCATTACTCTGGGTTCCCTACTCACAGAAGTTCCCCATTCTCGGCCAGTAATGGTCTACGGGTTCTGTGAGGACGATGAGACAAGTTCCAGACTTAATCTTCAAAAGTCGATGTATGAAGGCCCAACAGGAATTATCGGTGTCCTCAATCAAGCCATCCAAGAACATAACATTCCAGTAGTTTCCTTGTGGGCTACAGTGCCGAATTATGTGTCAGGAGCAACATCACCTAAAGCAGCTTTGGCACTTATTGAACGGTTGAACGAAATCCTTCCTTCACCAGTAACTTCGACCGAACTTGAAATTGCATGCGCTGCATATGAACGACAAATCAACGAACTTATCGAGAGCGACGAAGACATGAATGCATACGTTATGGACTTGGAATACCGGTATGACCAAGGAGAGTTTGAAGCGGACCCTGCTTCGGGATTCGGCGACCGTGTTGAGAGGTGGCTCCATGATGGTGCAAACCCTGATGAGGGGTAAGCTCATCCAATGTTTCTAGCCAGTTTTAGATATCTTCGGATTCCTTCCATGCAGGTCTGCGCGGAACATCGAACTGTACTTCGATAGGTTCATTGCGAACCGCTCGAAAAGCTTGTTCTACCCAGTTTCCAGATCCAGCTAAGGGCTCAGGAAGAGAACCTTGAGAAAAGAAACCGACATCCTGACATTCCAAGGGGTGCGGATTTAGCGTTCCGCCAACAACTTTGCATTGGAAAACGATTGAATACAAAGGCATCTTTGTGAAGCCACCTCGGACACCATCGAGAATGGAAATAATTCGAAGAGCTTCAACTTCCATACCTGTTTCCTCCAACACTTCTTTTTCTGCAATTTCAGCAGCAGAGTAGCCGACATCAGCAAAGCCTGTGGGAAATAGCCATACCCCAGAATCCGATCGTTGAATTAAGAGAAGTTCTTCATTCTCATTACCAACGACGGCTCCTATAGCAATCTTAGGAGTTACATAACCAGGTATTCCTTTTCCAACTGACCGCATCCATTCATCTATTTTTTCCTTCGGGTTATCTGCATCAGTAATGTGCGCCTGGATGTCAGCAGCAACATTAAGGACCTCTTCATAACGTTCTCTCTCATAAAGGTTCTCTGTGAACGCGAGCCCTGTCCTTGCTATCCCAGCTAGAGCTTCGCTCCATCGAACAAGGTTATGCTCATCTGTCATTTGATTTCCTTTGCATCACTGTTGATATTTCAATAGCATGCCGAACAGCTTCTCGTATTTCTTCAGCATGAGTTTGGTCAACTATTTTCTTACCTCCATTATCTAAAACATAAAAGGAGTCCACAACATCAGCTCCGAGAGTTTGAACTTTCGCACTAAGAATATTGAGGTCCAGCGAACTAAGCGCACGGGTGATCTGATAAAGCAAGCCCATACCATTCGGAGCGGATACTTCTATTACGGTTGCAGTGGAGGAAGTATCATTATCAATCTTTACGTCAGTACCAACCACTCTCTCTGGAAATCTTTGCGATGACTGAAGGTGATACGTCTTCATTCTGTCAGAAAGACGCGCAGCTATGGCGACACGCCCACGCACCGAGTCTTGGACGAATACACAAACTGAATTCCAATCGATTTCCCGTGTAGTACTTGGCGTAACGCGAAAAACTGAGAGCACCATTCCAAAGTCTGTATGGGCAACAGCCTCCAATACATCAAGGCCACACAGTGATAGAGCTCCAGCTACTCGACCAAAGACTCCTGGGCG
The DNA here is from genome assembly GCA_029244605.1 of Acidimicrobiales bacterium. Taxonomy (GTDB): domain Bacteria; phylum Actinomycetota; class Acidimicrobiia; order Acidimicrobiales; family UBA8592; genus UBA8592. The sequence continues at coordinate 28,259 of JAQWQL010000033.1, forward strand.
GTCTATCTCCATAATCGTGAGGGTATCTCCCTCCCCTTCAACACGGATCATGCCACGTCGCATCATCTTCATCTGCTGTTCAGTTGGGAATGTCCTTTCCATAATGCTTCCATCGCCGCCCTTCAAAAATGCTGAGGTTCGGTTAGCAAGATCATAGACAAGACCGGCTTTCCATGTACTCCAGGCAGCTGGACCGGTTGCTATGGAGTCAGCCTCTGTAAGGGCGTGCAGCAATTCTACCTTTTGAACAGACTGCAAAGAATTGGCGACTGTTTGTATAGTGTCAAAATCATCAAGATCTCTTCGAGTCGCAATATCAGGAAGAAGAAGGTGGTGTTGACACATTTGAACAAGCGTTTCTACGTCATCGGGAGAAAAACCCATCCGTTTTCCGATGATACGAATGAGTTCGATACCTACTTCCGTATGGTCACCGGGATAGGGCTTTCCAATATCGTGCAGAAGAGCGCCGACTACTAGAAGATCTGGCCGCTCAACACGATCTTGAAGTTTGGCCGCTTCTGCAGCTGTTTCAAGTAAGTGACGGTCTACGGTGAAGCGATGATACGCGTTCCGTTGAGGACGACTCCTCGCTGGTTTCCATTCAGGCAAGAAAGGGACAAATAGGTTAAGTTCATCTAACGTCTCGAGCACGGGGATAGCGTCATGACCGGTCAAAAGGAGCTCCACGAATAAATCACGTATCTCAGTCGTCCACGGATCTGGAATATCCAACTCTGCTTTTCGGAGTTGTTTGATTACTTCTGGAGTGAACCGTTCTTGATTATTAGCGGTAGTAACCGAAATGCGGAGAACTGCTTCTACTGATAAAGCAGCATTGGATTCATAACTAGTGGAAACAGATTTTCTTCTACCAGTTAATGTATCGCCAACTTTTTTTCCAAAATTCCATAGACCAAATAGGCCGGCGTTTTGTATGGCGTAGCAAAGCTCATCTGTATTCCACGCTATTCGTCTGGCAGCTGATGCTACGTCTGCCATTAGAAAATCAGCATCTTCGTACCCTAATGCTTCTGAAACTGCATCTTGTTGTTCTAGGAGGAGTTTATCGCTTGAACGTTTCGCGCTTCTGTGAAGCTCGACGCGTGCCCTGAGAATAATTTCATATGATTCTAGTAGCTGGTGGTGTTCTAGCTCTAAGGAGTCCTGACCGCTTTGATTTGCCCAACCCATAGCGTGGACATCTCTGAGTCCTCCTCTTCCTTCCTTTAGTTCTGGTTCAAGCATGAACGCAATTTCACCTTTTGCGCGGTGGCGTTCTTCGATAGATGCTGCGAGTCTCGGTAACCATGATCGTGCGTTGTTTCTCCATTGGGCGAGAGCAAGCGAAAAAAGATCTTCAGAAAGTTTTTTTGAACCCGCAATATGGCGGCATGACAAAAGTGCTGTGGCAGTGTCAAGATCTTCTGCAGAGAGTTCTAACGTCTCGTCTATAGTTCGAACTGCATGGCCTAGCTTCTCGCCTTGGTCCCAGATGGGGTACCAGATAGCTTCAGCGACTTCACTAATGTCTTCAGTTTTTCGGTGAAGTAAAAGTACGTCGAGATCTGATAATGGTGATAGATCTTGACGGCCATATCCTCCAACGGCAAGAAGGGCGATATCGGATCGTTTCCCAATGGCATCATTGAAAAGACTTTCCAGCCAATGATCTGCTGAATCACTGAGCTGTCTAGTGAATTGAGACCCACGGATGCTTCGGTCTTGAAGAAGATTTTGTCTCGCAAGATCAATGGACATACATTCACCGTATTCCACTTCAGCCATTTTGGGAACATTTCTAATTGGCGGGGGTAATCCCCCGCCAATTAGTTGATCATTTTAAATTTATTTTTACAGGTTATGAGAAAATGACGTTACTGGATTGTCCCGACTTGCATTTTGTCGCTTTTGACATATTTGGTAAGTATTCGGTCACACACGGCTCTCCAGGGCCCTCCCCATTGTGAAAAATCTCACTCAATTCCCATAAAGTTCAACCCCTATAGCACACAAGATAGATACATGCTATTTGTATATAACCTCA
>JAQWQL010000034.1 GCA_029244605.1 Acidimicrobiales bacterium
TTAAAATTATGCCTTTTGTTTCACATAATTAGCCCCTTAGATAACCTTAAGTTCTTCTAGGAAAGCAATGATGCGTTCATGCCCATCGCCTTCATCTTCTACTACTTCCCCTGCTTCACGTGCTGGTGCAGGCTCAATGGATGTAATTTCCTGTCCGCCTCCAGACCAACCGACTTGAGAACTGTCAATGCCTAAGTCGGCGATAGTAAGCTCTTCGACTGGTTTAGACTTGGCTGCCATTATGCCTTTGAAGGAAGGATACCTGGGCTCAACGACACCAGCTGTAACTGAAACCAAGGCAGGTAAGGGGCATGAAACCTCGTCATAGCCTTCTTCTGTCTGTCGCTTCACTGATACGGCCCCATCGGCGATGCTGACCTCTTTTGCAAAGGTCACGGATGGCAATTCAAGAAGTTCTGCGATTTGTTCCGGGACAGTACCTGTATAGCCGTCGGAAGATTCCGTTGCTGCTAGAACAAGATCTGGTTCGACGCGACGGATTGCCGCAGCGAGGACCTTCGCTGTCCCTAGGGCGTCACTCCCGGCAAGTGCGTCGTCACTTACGAGCACAGCGCTATCTGCGCCCATTGCGAGAGCATTATTTAACCCATTTCGTTCATTGCCTGGCACCATCGATACCAGTACGACTTCTCCTTCGTCGCCTGCGAGTTGGAGAGCCATTTCAACACCATATGAATCAGATTCATCAAGAATTAATTTCACATCGCGTTTGAGAGTCTTTGTTTCTAAATCTAATTCTCCTGGATCAGCAGGATCAGGAATTTGCTTTACACAGACGGCTATCTTCATAATGTATTTCTTGCCTTGTTATATTGGAATATGTTCCGGAGCTGACCGCTCCCATCAACGACCTTAGTGCAGGTTTTCGATGATTCCACATCCAAAGCAGTGATAACAGTCACAGTCGAAACAAAACTTCATACACTATAAATGTGAAGATCATGTTCCTAGTGAACCCTGCAGCATCCTCAGTTACTCCACGTACTCAGGTAGTGATTCAGAAAGCTTTATCAGCTGACCATCAAGTGACTCTCGGCGAAACAATAAGGAGAGACCACGCAACAAGACTTGCTCGCGAGGCAGCCCAAAATGAATATGACCTTGTTGTGGTTTTGGGGGGCGACGGAACCTCTAATGAAGCAGCCAACGGGGTCGCCGGATCCCAGACTGCACTTGCCGTTCTTCCGGGAGGTTCGACAAATGTTTTTGCAAGAACACTCGGGTTACCAGATGACCCTGTTGAATCAACAGGGATCCTTCTCGAAACTATCGAAAACGGAGGAACCCCGCGTGTTGGCTTGGGATCTGTCAACGGGCGTTATTTTCTTTTTCATGCTGGGCTGGGGTTTGATGCTGCGGTAGTTGCCGAAGTAGAGAAAAGGGGAAGACTAAAGCGCTACGCGAGCCATGCGCTCTTCGTTTACGCAGCTATCGATACCTGGTTGCGTCACTATGACAGGAGAAAACCCGCATTTCGTATCAACCACGCAGATGGAACTAAGATCCCCAATTCAAAATTCGGCATCTGCCTCAACACAAACCCATACACGTATTTGGGAAGCAAGCCATTGAACCTAACTCCGGAAGCAACCCTTGACCGTGGCCTCGTGCTGATAAGCATCAACAGCCTGAGCCTCCTACATATGCTGTCATTGGTTTCAGGAGCTCTTCGAGGATCGACAGCTTTCCACAAAAGTTCATTTGTCAACTACAAAGCAGACGTGGAAGAGTTCTACGTTGAAGGGCATAGGCCGTTCCCCTATCAGCTAGATGGAGATTATCTCGGAGAGGTAACGAGACTCCATTTTGAATATGTCCCCAATATTCTCAGTCTGGTAGTACCTAACCCAAGTCTGGTCGGACTCCCACCCCTTAAAGATGATTAAAAGAGTCGCCACCAGCATCATCACTCTCGCTGTTCTCATGGGCAGCCTCGTAGCCTGCGGTGGGACAACACAAGTTGTAACTCCCACCCCCGAACCAGAACCCATCGTTGAAGAAACACCAGAAGAAGGCCATGACGACCATGACGCCGACGGCGGTGAGTTCAATTTTGAACTCTTGACAGAACACCCATTTGACTGCCTAAACCAAGAACTCGATGTGTTTGTAAACGTTTTCGGTATTTACGTCATTTCTCATTCAAGCATCCCAACAGAATATGTTGAACATTCCGTCAACGTGCTTGCCGAATTCATGGATAATGACGCCGACGGTGTAATGGATGACCCCGAAGTTCACCGTTTCCTCGTGGAGAACAACTTTGTTGTCCCTGTTTGGACTGAAGCGCTGCGAGAAGAAGTATTCCCTTCGTTAAGAGGCACGTTTTGTGAAGACAACCTCGGCTGGGCAGCGAGCATGTACTACGGAGACGATGACTGGGCGTTCGGCGGAATAAAACAAGCAGGCACATGGGACACCAACCTAGAAGAAATATGGCATGTCGTTTCAGTGGGCTGGTATAACACCTACCCAGAATATTTTGGAGACAGAACCGGCAGTCGCCTCGCTGACGCCGTGGACACTGCACGCGGTGGACACTTCCTAACCATTCCTAACAGCTATCCGGAAGGCGCGTGGTATACCTACGACGACTACACCTGCGACTATTCCTGCCAAATGCACGAATACTTTTATTGGATTTTGATGGCGAACATAGACGCACTGGATCCGGCATATACCAATAAATGTGCAGACAGCAAAGACGAATGGTATGTCTGCACTAAAGACGAACTACAACAAATAGATCCGCTGGCATACGATTTGCTCAATAACCAAGGATTTAAACTCCCAACCCGAATCCCTAGCGGTTCATATAGAGGGCCCTCAGGAAGAGAAACCTCACCTACCGTTGAAGAACCAGCAGAAGAAGTCGCCGAACAAAAATGTGAAGCGTCTTCCGATTCTGATGAAACCGGTACGGAATTTCAGAAAGGATCCAAAGGAGTCGGAGATCCATACTTCCCCGGTCTTGGCAACGGAGGGTATGACGTCGATCGCTACCTTATTGACGTCACATGGCAACCAGGCGATGGATATCTGAGTGGTTGGACGACGATAGAAGCAAAGACCACTGAGAACCTTTCCAGCTTTAACGTAGACCTAAACGCAAACATGGCTGTAAGTGAAGTGATAGTGAATGGAGAAGAGGCCTGTTTCATCAGAGAAGGCACTGAAGTTACTGTCGTGCCAGCAACGAACCTGCCCGTAGGGTCCGAATTTGAAGCACGATTTGGGTATGCGGGTAAACCCGGACCGGTCCCTGCCGAATACGCCCCAGTTGGTGCCGGGGGCTGGTACCACGAACCCTTTATACTTGGAGGGGGGGACTATTCAATTTCAAATATTATGTACGTTGTCGGAGAACCCTCAAGCAGCATGGCTTGGCATCCTGTAAACGACCACCCCAGGGATCGGGCCCAGTTCCGTATAGAGATGACCGTAGATAATGGTAGGTATGAAGCCGCTTTTGTTGATTGGGAGTTTGTAACTAATGGCTATCTCATCTCCAAAGAAGAGACAACGAATACCCAAAATCTTCCAGTGACAACTTGGATCTACGAAACAAGGTACCCGCGAGCCCCCTATTTAACGTTATTGGCTTATGGCCCATTTACCGAATCTGATGAAGAAGACTTGGACGACGTCACGCTACGACACTGGGCTCAAAATGCAGACACACTTACTGGCGGTTCGTTTGCACATGCTAAGGAAACCCTAGGGATTGATTATGGCCCGATGTTCGAAGCTTTCACAGATCTTTTTAGCCCCTACCCATATGACACCTATGGATACCTCGCTCTTAGCGATTTTCTTGGTTTCGCTTTGGAAACGCAAACTCTTTCAATTTTCGGATACGGGACATGGACACAACCTTTTATTCACGTGCATGAATTGGCGCACCAATGGTTTGGCAACTACATAACGGTAGATAATTGGAGCGAAATTTGGCTCAATGAGGGATTCGCAACTTACAGCGAATACCTCTATAAGGAAGCTACTCGCCCGGCATATGATATCTATGCCCGAGTGCGTGATCTAGAAGCTCAGTCGGGTGCTTCTGACTGGTACGGTGTTCTGCCGGGAGATCCAAGTCCGGAAAATCTTTTCGCCCCGGCTGTATATTACCGAAGCGCCCTGACATTGCATGCTCTTCGCATGACGATTGGGGATGATACATTTTTTGCTTCGGTTCGGAAATACGTGGACGATTTCGGAGGGAAGAGCGTCACTACAGCCGATTTTGTTCAGGTAGTTGAGAGCGTCAGCGGTGCAGACCTTGGAGATTTTTTTGATAGTTGGCTCTTCGGCACCCCAATGCCGGATTTACCTTGTGAGGGGTATTCACCTTGTGTTCAGTAGTTACCTGCCGCGCCCTTTGACAACCTCAAGAGCGACGTCTGGGACATCGGTAATGATTCCATCCACCCCGAAACCAAGAAGTTCTTCCATGCGGTCTTTATCATTGACCATCCAGACATTGACATCTAGGTTTCTCTTTTTGCACGCTGCCACGAAATCTCTCGAAACAACTCCATTCGCTGGATGTATAGCCTGAAAATCCGACTCAGCCACCTTGGCGATCAACGACTCCCAATCATCATCAAGTTCCCATACGAGGAAGCCGACTGGCGTGCTGGGGGATTTCTCGCGAAAATATGTAAGGCACGGAAAATTAAAAGAGGACACAAGGAACTCTCTAGACTCTCCTACATCTTCAAGCAATTGAGCTAGCTCATCGATCAACCGCCGAGTCGGAACATCTACCATGAGATTGTCTCGGGTCTTTACCTCCACATTGATCCCCACATTCTCGGTGGAAGCCACCACGTCCAGAAGGATAGGAACATCATCTGGGAAACTTGAATACCCACTTTCAATAATGTTGTCTCCTGTTTCGACGATGAGATCGTGATGGACGGTCAAAATGCTGTCCTTTGATAGCCAAACATCAAGTTCTACCCATCCCGCACCCAGTGTCTCGGCATGTTTGAAAGCTTCAAGAGTATTTTCTTTCAACACTCTTGAAGCTCCTCTGTGTGCGTAAATTTGCGTCATAAACCTTCCCTAAGCTGTTTTTTGCTATATTTTCTGTTTTTTCTTTACTAATTTAACATTACTCACATGTGCCCCTTGTCACACAGCTCTAACATGCGGTATGGTCATAAGTGAGTTGCCATGATGGCAATGTCAATCACTATTAGCTATGAGCTTTGCGGAGGGCCAGTGGCAGTTCAATCGGTTACGTTGTTTGAAGATAAGAATGATTGGCGGCAAGCAGCGCTGTGCCGCGATACCAGCCCCGAATTGTTTTTCCCTGTCGGGAATACCGGAAATGCTCTCGATTCAATCTCAATAGCCAAAACAGTATGCAGAAGATGTTCTTCCCAGCAAGAATGTTAAGAGTACGCCCTGAG
>JAQWQL010000048.1 GCA_029244605.1 Acidimicrobiales bacterium
CTAATGAAAAAGCTGTATCTGGATCTTGGTCAGCTACTAAAATAGCTCCTCCCCACTCATCATGAATTTCGAACTCTTCGGCAGCCACCGCGTTCATGACTGCTTTCCATGCGTATCCAGCCATGTCAAGGCATTGGACCAACTCTGGAGGAGGAGGATCTGGAAAGAGGAGAATCGGAGCCATAAGACCTTCAGCCTACGGTGGAAAAGATCTGAAAACCGACGTCACACACCTCGATTCTTAGCAGACCTAATAGGTGAACAGTCGAAATTTCATCTACCAAATCGGTAAATAGCTCTCTATTTCATAGGGAGTGACATGACGCTGGTAGGTTTCCCATTCTTCGCGCTTGTTTCGTAGAAACCACTCGAAGATATGCTCTCCAAGTACATTTCGAACTAATTCCGATTCTTCCATCAAGTCCAAAGCCTCCCGAAGGTCTTGAGGCAACCGTTGGAGGCCCGATGCTTTAGCTTCTTCTCTATTTAATGACCATAAATTATCAGCAGCTTCATCAGGTAATTCATACCCATCTTCTATTCCTTTAAGTCCTGCAGCGAGAATCACAGAATATGCAAGGTATGGATTCGCTGCGGAGTCTAAGGCCCTATATTCAATCCGTGTTGAGGATGCCTTCCCCGCTTTATGGATAGGTACTCGAACAAGTGCAGAACGATTATTGCGGGCCCAACTTACATAAACAGGGGATTCATATCCCGACACCATTCTTTTGTAACTATTAATCAGCTGGTTCGTTACAGCAGTAAATTCTGGAGCGTGATACATGATCCCAGCCATAAATTTTCTTGCTATATCAGACAACCCAATAACATCTCCTGGGTCATGGAATGCATTGACATCACCTTGAAAAAGAGACATATGGGTATGCATCCCTGACCCCTGCCCCTCATCTATTGGTTTTGGCATAAAAGTTGCATGGATTCCTGCATCTAAAGCGATCTTCCTAACGACGAGCCGTAACGTCATGATGTTGTCAGCCATATCCAGCGTCTCTGTATAGCGAAGGTCTATTTCGTGCTGGCTGGAATTATCTTCATGAAATGAATATTCAACAGGAATCCCCATCGCTTCCAACATATGGAGTGTTCTGCGTCGAAGACCACTACCTAAATCAAGTGTCGTTAAATCGAAATACCCTGCATGGTCCAATGGCTTCCGATCAGTAGCGTTATTAAAATAGAAGAATTCAATTTCTGGAGCTGTAAAGAATGTGAATCCCTTATCGTGAGCTGCCTTTAGATTTCGTCGAAGAACTTGACGTGGATCTCCATGAAACGGTGACCCATCAAGATTTTTGATATCGCAGAAAATACGGCCTGTTGGTTCAGAGGGGTCTACCCAAGGTAATAACTCAAAACTATTAGCATCAGGTACAGCTAAAACATCACTTTCTTGCACCCTGCTATACCCATCTATCGCAGAACCATCGAACTGCAATCCTTCTTCGAAAGCTCCCTCCAGCTCAGCTGGAGAGATAGCGACAGATTTTAGCTTTCCCAACACATCTGTGAACCAAAGACGGATAAGACGAACTCCACGTTCCTCAACGGTCTTCAGTACATATTCTTTTTGTGGTTCCATACACTATTTCTAACGAGCAAATCTCGAAAACTTTCTATTTGGGTACCTAATTAACACTCTGTTAACATATCTCGGCGAGCCTGCAACTAGAGTTCAGAATGCAGGAATGAAGTTGATGAGGGAAAAGACTCAGAAATTATCTGATTCTTGAACCTCCTTAAGATAATGGAGAATATTGTGACATACAGGGCAGAGTATTTGTGGATTGATGGTACCGAACCAACTGCAGAGATTAGATCCAAGACAAAGATATTGGCTGATGGAGACGAGCCAGGCATATGGGGCTACGACGGTTCATCAACAAATCAGGCTACGGGAGATAATTCTGACGTCGTCTTGAAACCCGTTTTCCAATGTCCCGACCCACTTCGCGGCGGTGCCAACATCCTTGTTATGTGTGAGACATTCTTAACTGATCAAGAAACCCCTCATCCGACGAATACAAGAGCACTCGCGAGGGCAGCTGAAGATGAATATGGAGATCAAGATCCATGGTTTGGTCTCGAGCAAGAATACACAATGATCGATCCTGGAACCGGATGGCCGGCAGGGTTTCCGCCCAATGGATTCCCAGCACCACAAGGACCCTATTATTGCGGAGTTGGCGCTCTCAAAATCCATGGACGAGCAGCCGTTGAACAACATACCACCCTATGTATAGAGGCTGGCCTGAAAATTTCCGGAACCAACGCAGAAGTTATGCCAGGTCAATGGGAATTTCAGATCGGCCCAGCAGGAGCTGTTGAAGTCGGTGACCATCTATGGATAGCGCGCTATTTGCTCTACCGTGTTGGCGAAGAACACAATGTGGAAATCAGCATAGAAGCCAAACCTATGAAAGGTGATTGGAACGGGGCTGGTATGCATACGAACTTCTCCACTAAGGCGATGCGTGAAGGTTACGACGCGATCACAGCGGCATGTGAATCATTAGGTGCTCCTGGAGTGCCTGAGAGGCATCTCGAAGGGTATGGAGTCGGAATTGAAGATCGCTTAACCGGTGAACATGAAACACAACGGTATGATCAGTTCAGCTACGGGGTATCAGATCGTGGAGCTTCTGTCCGTGTACCTTGGCAAGTTGCACAAGACCAAAAAGGCTACATAGAGGACCGTCGGCCTAATGCCAACGCAGATCCTTATGTTGTTGCTGCTCTTATGACCGAAACAATAGGTGCTGCGTTAGCCTAAGTCGGCTATGTGCGGGCTGGTTAATGCTACTTAGATAAAGCGAAGGTCATCATCTGAATCGATGCTGCGATAGTAGCAGCTTGAGCGGGCATTACCGTCGTCGGTTTTCGTATGGCATGCTCCTTCGCCTTGCGGGCGAACAAGGTACAGAAGAGAGTTCTGTTCACAATTCACTCGGACTTCAACTAGGGATAGAGTGTCCCCTGAAGTAGCTCCTTTGTGCCATATCTCATTTCTGGAAGTACTAAAGAATACGGCTTCTTTCTTTTTCAGCGTTTCGCGTAAAGCTTCTTCGTTTGCATACGCAACGATCAGTACTTCCCCTGAGTCGCTATCTTGAACCACAACTGGAAGGACAGGGTGTCCGGCATTTCCTATCTGGTTCAGTTTGGAAAAATCAAGAGAAAGTATTGTTCCATCTTCGAGGTCTTTATAGTTGTCCACTTCTTTAGATTACCTAATAAGGAACAATAGTGAGAGGGAATTAATCTGAATTCCTAGAAAAGAGGCATAGTACTCGAATAATTGTCCAGTAATTTTGTAACTTCTCTGTATCTAAATTCTCAGGAGGGCCACAATCCCTCTAACCTGCTGGTATGAGGTCTTTACGGATAGCTGCATGTCAATTGAATCTCCAAGTAGGTGACTTAGAGGGAAACAGTGAAAAAATTATTGCCGCATACAGGAAAGCGGAAGCAGAGTCAGCTGATATTGCGGTCTTTACAGAATTAGCAGTATGCGGTTATCCCCCTGAAGACCTCTTACTGAAATCAGCATTCGTAGAGGAAGTTCAAAAAACCCTCATGATGATTTCTTCAGAAGTTAATTCATGTGTAGCAGTTATTGGTTTAGTCTCCGGTGAAGAAGCCGCCGCTGACCCAGTTAGGCGAACATCTAATTCAGCAGCTGTTTGTGCAAATGGAGAAATATACGGTGTATACAACAAAAGAGCTCTTCCGGACTATGGGGTCTTTGATGAAGAACGCTATTTCTCTCCTGGGGAAGGGATACCTCCCATTTTTGCAATACATGGCGTGAATGTTGGAGTAACGATATGTGAAGATATTTGGTTACCTGATGGCGTGGTTGGTGAATTAGCAGCAAACGGTGCTCAAATAATTCTTAATCTCAATGCTTCCCCTTATGAGCAAGGAAAAATGTTGACCCGAAAGGATGTGCTACAGCAGCGCGTCAAGGAATCTGAGGTCCCGATTGTCTATGTAAATCAAGTAGGAGGTCAAGACGAACTAATTTTCGATGGGGGATCGATGGCAATCGAAGCAGGTGGAAATTGTATAGCTCGCGCTCCTCAATTTGAAGAAATTGTCATGATTTTTGATATCGAACCAGCGCAGAAAAATACCAGTGAATCGGTCATTGAGGTACCTCTGGAGTCTAAAGAATATCACCCCACGAAAGATGAACTTGTAAAGACTCTTTCTTCACCGCTTGAACCGTTTCCTGAAATTTGGGAAGCTTTGTGTCTCGCTACCCGCGATTACCTTAGAAAGAGTAACTTCACTGATGTTGTAGTCGGCCTTTCAGGAGGAATTGATTCAGCTATTGTTGCCGCAATCGCCTCTGATGCTTTAGGCCCCGAACACGTTCACACTGTTGCACTTCCATCACGATTTTCTAGTACGCACTCCATTGAAGACGCCGCTTCGCTAGCAGAAAATTTGGGATGCGACCATAAAGTTATTCCAATAGAACAAGCCCATACCGCATTTTTAGAAACTCTCGCAGAGTCTTTCCTAAATCTCCCTGAAGATACAACAGAAGAGAACTTGCAATCTCGAATACGCGGGACTCTTCTTATGGCACTATCTAATAAATTTTCATGGTTAGTGCTAACAACAGGAAACAAAAGTGAACTTGCGGTAGGGTACTCAACGCTATATGGAGATACAGCTGGAGCTTTCGCAGTTATAAAAGATCTATGGAAGACACAAATTTATGATCTTGCATTATGGAAGAACTCCGAAGCTGGTAAAGAGATAATTCCGATTTCTATCATTGAAAAACCTCCCTCTGCCGAGTTAAGACCTGATCAGCGTGATGAAGATTCTCTTCCTCCTTATGAAGTCCTTGATGAATTATTAAGAGAAATCGTTGAGGAAGACAAAGTCGTCAGTCAACTAATCCAAGAAGGCTACGAACCAGAAATGGTTAGGCACATAAGTCGACTAGTTGATGTTGCTGAATATAAAAGAAGACAAAGTCCAATCGGGCCAAAGATTTCTTCAAAAGCATTCGGCCGAGATAGAAGAATTCCTATTGTTAACGCCTACCAAAGTGATTCACAATAGAAGAGGCAAAGCGGTAATAGACCCTTATTGAAATCCTTATTCATCCTTAGGGATAAAAAATTTTAGAAACAATAAAGATATCGTCAAAATTTGGTAGGCGCGATGCGTTCGTCTCGGTATGGTAAAGCATGCGGAGAGTGGTGCAGTTAAGAAGCCCCACAAATATTGAAAAGAGCGTACCTTGCCTAAAGAGCGAGTAGAGCGAGACGAAGAAGACCTCGTAAGGTTATATCTCACTGATATTGGACAATATCCGCTCTTGACAAAAGATGATGAAGTCCGCCTAGCCCAAGCTATTGAAAAAGGAGTTGAGGCTAGACAAAAACTCGAATCTTCCGAGGAAGTTACTGCAGTAGAAAAGCGAGACCTTAAGAGAAACGCTCGTAATGGTGAGAAAGCTGAACGGGAATTCGTCCAATCCAACCTTCGTTTGGTTGTCTCTATAGCGAAAAAATATCAGGCATCCGGATTGCCTCTCCTCGACTTAATTCAAGAAGGAAACCTTGGTCTGATGCACGCAGTTGAAAAATTTGACTGGCGTAAAGGATTTAAATTTTCAACTTACGCTACCTGGTGGATACGCCAGGCTATAACGAGAGGGATTGCGAATACCGGAAGAACTATTAGGCTTCCAGTTCATGCTGGAGACACTCTCGCACGTTTACAAAAAGCCCGTTCAAGGCTTGAACTGAAATATGGACGGCCAGCAACATTGACTGAACTTGCTGCAGACGTAGAAATGCCAGAAGACAAAGTAATTGAAGCTTTACGTTTCGCTAGTGAACCTATGAGCCTTTCAGAGCCACTTCGTGAAGATGGCGATGCTGAACTAGGTGACGTTGTGGAAGATCGAGGAGCAGCTTCCCCCTTTGAAGTAGCTGCTACTTCATTATTACCAGAAGAAATTGCTCGCCTTTTAGCTCCGCTTGATGAACGCGAACGGGAAATTCTTAAGTTACGATTCGGCCTTGACCGGGGAGAACCAAGAACTCTTGAAGAGGTCGGTGAGTATTTCAATTTAACTCGCGAACGCATTCGCCAAATTGAAGCACGCGCAATGTCGAAACTCCGACATCCAAGTAGTGACACCGGAGCCCGCGACCTTTTAGCTGTCTAGACTTCCTAGTTAGTAGATCGCGGAGGTGGACGGGAATCGAACCCGCCGGACGAGGATCACTCGTCCCACCCGCTTTGAAGGCGGGGGAGCCCACCAGGTACTCGGACACCTCCTTGGATATTTCACCAAGTAGCTATTATTACCAAACTTTTCCAAGAAAGCGATTTCCCGCTATTCCATACTCCGAAGGCATTTACAAATAAATGTTTTTTTATTTCTTATCGGTAACTTTTTTGACAATCAGATAGGTAATTACAGCTGCTATGAGAAATATTACAATAACCATCTATATGACTATAGCCTTTTCGGACCTGGTGGGAATTTGATAGCTACTTGTAAAGATACAATCGACGGTTTTTCGGGAGGTTCAGAGAATCCCACGTTGATGGGCTGTGAAAATGGAATAGGGGAACCTAAATTATTTCCATCTAGGGCAGCATGACCAGATGTAACCCAACGCCATTGCCTCGCTTGGTACCACTCAGAAACACCCCTAGAACTGGTACCAAAGGTTTCTACGCCCATAAGAGCATTCGCCAAAGGCCGCTCAACGAATCTAGTGAATAGAAGAGGGCGTGGGAAAGGAATCATACGAGCCACTCCACCCGATAACCGAAGATTTAGACCAAAACCTTTAACTGTCGTTTCATGCCCATCAGACTTGATTTTGAGGTCTCCAATACGAACATCATCAAAATCATAGATAGAGGTGACAAAATCAGCCACAACTTGACTCCCAACTAATAGAATTCTCTGTCCTTCCGGAGTGCCCCACATAACATCTCCAAATGGGCCGATTGGTGAGTGTTCCCAATTGCCAACAACAAACCTATTTCCTTGAGCGAAACCTGCTGAACTGATTGACCCTTTAATTCGGATAAGTTGCACCTAATCCACGCTAGATGCCAATCAATAACCGCGCACACTTTCTTACTGGTATTCTCAAAACCAATGTCTGACCCACTAGATCCTAAGCGCACTTCACGTGACTTAAAGGAAGTCCAAGAATTTTTAACACAATGGTTACGAGAAAAAGTTACTAACCCACAAATAACAATTTCTGACCTCCGAAGGCCTTCCGGATCTGGAATGTCGAGTGAAACACTTCTTTTCAGCGCTAATTCAAAATCAGAAAATTCCGGATTAGAACGTCAACTAGTTGCTCGCCTTGCACCAACCCCAGAAGATATACCTGTCTTTCAAAAATATGACCTTGAATTTCAAGTCCGCACAATGAAAATCGTTCAAGAACGAACAACGATACCGGTCCCCAATGTTCTCTGGTTAGAGACAGATCCTACAATTCTCGGAGCCCCATTCTTCGTTATGGAACAAGTAGATGGAAGAGTACCGCCTGATCTTCCACCATACGTTTTTGGCGGCTGGTTATTAGACGCACCTCCAGAGAATCAAAGATCCTTAGAAAGCTACTCGGTTGAAATAATTAGCGAACTCGCAAAAATTGATTTAGGAGCTTTAGATACTGAATTTCTTGAAATCGGTTTACCTGGGGAAACCCATTTACGAAGACATTTTAACGCCCAAAAAAATTACTACCAATGGGTCGTCGGGAACGACCGAAATCACCCTGTCATAGAAAACGCATTTGAATGGCTTAAAAAGAATTGGCCCGATGAAAGTTCAACTGTCTTGAGTTGGGGTGACTCCAGAATCGGCAACATTATGTTCAGCAACGAATCATTCGCCCCAGTTGCCGTTTTTGATTGGGAGATGGCAGGACTTGCACCCGTCGAAGTGGATTTGGGTTGGATGGTGTTCCTCCATAGTTTCTTTCAAGACATAGCCGAAACATATGAATTCCCTGGGTTGCCTAACTTTATGAGACCTGAAACCGTGAAAGAAATATTTGAAGAGCAATCAGGATATCCCCCTAACAACCTTCACTGGTTCATGGTGTATGCAGGATTACGCCATGCGATAATAATGAGCAGAATAAAGGATAGATCTGTTCATTTTGGTGAAGCCACATGGACCAAAGACGTTGATGAGGCTATTCCTCATCGGAACTTACTCTGGTCCATGATGGCATAAATAAACTCAGAAAATAGGTAAGAATGGAAGGGTTCGTGGAGAAACTCTTTTCTCCTAAGAGTGCGATAGGTGTTCTTTTGAGACAACCAGCGGTCGAGTCCACAATCCCATAAGCTCTAGATATGATGCTAACTCTCTCATACTCCAACATCGATCAATGGACTATCCTCCATGTTGTAGGTGAGGTAGATATGGCTACAGGTCCGCAACTACGTCAAGAGATCGTTCGCCAAGTTAGCCAAGGAAACTCTCACATAGTTGTGGATTTACAAAATGTTGACTTCATAGATTCGACCGGTCTCGGAATTCTAGTAGGTGGGGTTAAAAGAGCGAGAAGTAATGGTGGTGAATTCCGCTGTGCTGGACTATCCAACACCCTAAAGGAAGTATTTGCGTTAACAGGGTTAGATAGTGTCCTATTAAGCGTTGAACTCGACCAAGATCCAAGTACATGGACATAGCAGAATGAGTAAAGCTATAACCCTCGAAATCCCTTCACAAGTTGAATATCTCTCGCTCGTCCGCGCCGTTGTAGCGTCAGCCGCAAGTCTTGATCAGTCACTAGGAGACCAAAGAATTGAAGACCTTCGACTTGCTGTTTCTGAAGCTACAACTAATGCGATCCGAGCCCACGCCAACCTTGGATCAAATGAACGAATCACAATTCGTTTCGGCCTAGAAGGCGACCGTATAGAAGTTGAAGTGCAAGATCGCGGATCTGGATTCGATCCAGAAAAATTAAATCCTGCAGGACCGCTAACAGAGAAGGGACGACTCGACTACGAGGGAGGGTTTGGTATACCCCTGATGAAAATTCTGGCAGATGAAATAAAAATTGACTCAGCTGATGAAGGAACAACTGTTCACCTAGTAGTTTATGTTTCCCCACCAGCAGAAAAAGATGACTAGATACAAGAACTAGTCACAAACTCGAAGAATTAGGAATAGTCAACTTTTCGCAAAAGGTTTTTATTACCATCAGGTAATGGAAAATGCTGATACTGGACCAGAGATTCTCCCAAAACCAGACGAACTTCTCGCCCTGCACTCTGTAGCTCAAAGGCTATTTGAAACCCTTCGAGAATGGTTTGAGATCGAAACGACTGTAACCATCGACTTAAAAGAAATCGACTCAGCAGTTATCGAGCTCAGTTCATCGACAATGATCATGGCAATGGCAATGAGAAAGCTACAGGCGTTACACCTTTTGTCAACGCCTGGAGTTCTTACTTCCACCGACATTGTCATATCCATAGTGAATGACCTAGATCGAGCTTTACTTCAGGCTCCAAGCATGTACCTAGAACGCGAAGCTGATATGACCAATTGGGATGCAGCATTTGCAAAAATGGAAAGCGATGAAGTCCACCCAGAGGACATCCCTACAGCTGCTTCAGAACCTGATCCAGAAATAGAAGAATTCCAAGTACATCATGAAGCACTTCACCTCGCTGTCCGTGCCGTAGTTGAAATATCAAATGGGGAAATACGATATTTTCAATAATTCTAAGCAATCCTTCTATTTCTATCGACTTCCATGAATAAGCATTTTTATTGCACAAGGGCCTCTAGGATTAGAGTCTGAACTCAATCGATTGAATAGAGAGATGGCCGAAAACACGCCCCTACCTGATTTACCCAAATGGACTTGGCTCGGCGGAGATACTGGACTTGCGCGCCGTTTCGGAAAACCGGTTCGTAACTTTCTAAATATCGAAGCAGCAGGAGGGATTTTACTCCTCATCGCAACAGCCATTGCACTCATCTGGGCAAATTCACCATGGTCAGGAAGTTATGAAGATCTTTGGAATACTGATTTTGAATTAATTCTAGGTGGATACCATATGGGTGGATCCGGACACCACCTGACCTTAGCAACTCTAGTCAATGACGCATTGATGGCTATTTTCTTCTTTGTTGTGGGCCTTGAAATTAAGAGAGAACTGGTTTCAGGGCACCTTAAAGACCCTAAAGCGGCTGCTCTTCCTGTAATTGCGGCACTTGGCGGGATGGTATTCCCAGCACTTATCTTTTTCGCCTTCAACCCATCCGGTGAGCCTGCGAGCGGCTGGGGAATTCCAATGGCAACCGACATTGCATTTGCTGTTGGAGTCGTTTCACTCCTAGGTGACCGAGTCAGCCGACCTCTGAAAGTATTTTTATTAAGCCTTGCGATAGTTGACGACATCGGAGCGATTCTAGTTATAGCTATTTTCTATACCTCAAGCCTTTCTATGTCTTGGTCCATAGCCGCCGTAGCGATCTTGGCGATAATTCTCTTACTCAAATTCTTGAAAATCTGGTACATCCCTGTTTATATCCTTCTGGGGTTTGCATTTTGGTTAGCAACTTTTGAATCCGGTATTCACGCTACAATCGCCGGCGTCCTTCTTGGCCTTATCGCTCCCGCTAAACCTCAGCAAACTCATGAAGAAGGCATGAAGGCTCTTGAGTGGCTTCGCGACAAAGGAGAGAATATTTACCCCGTTGACGTCCGGATAACAGCAATGGAACTTAACGAATCATCTAATTCTGTAGCGGACCGAATAGGATCGGCGCTTCACCCCTTTTCAAGCTTTATCATCATCCCAATATTTGCTCTAGCAAATGCTGGCGTAGATCTAAGCGGAGGAGTCTTAGGAGATGCAGCAGGAAGTGCAATCACTTGGGGAGTTGCACTTGGTCTTGTCATAGGAAAAACCGTAGGTATTTTTGCAACGACTTGGATAGGAATGAAATTACCATTTACAGCACGTCCAAAAGAACTGAACCTTCTATCACTCGCAGGTTTATCAGCTGCTGCTGGTATTGGCTTTACTGTCGCACTTTTTATCACCAATCTTGCATATGAAGACCAACAGCTATTCACTGATCAATCAAAAATAGGAATCCTCTTCGCATCATTAGCTGCAGG
>JAQWQL010000068.1 GCA_029244605.1 Acidimicrobiales bacterium
AAGAAAGGAATGGCTTCACCGTTAGAGTATCCATGGTTCATCACCAGTGCATTTTGGAGAAGCACTGCTGGAGTTAACCCCTGAATATAGTCAGCTAACTCGTCAACGGGTATGCCTTGAACTTCTGCCCATGCAGCTCCTATAGCAGGGTTTGCCTCAAGAAACGCGATCAGTTTCTCAACATCGCAGGCATTTTCTTCAGTTCCTCCATACAGCCCAGTCGCACTTCCGCTGACTAGACCGGATTCAAGTGTCTCTGTTGGAACATTAAGGGTATATACCGCATAAGAAGGGCTAAATGAGTCAGGTCCTGCGGACTTCGCCGGTTGATAGACGTAGTCCGTCTGCGGAGAAAGACCTGTCAAGCCTGTCAATTCTGTAAGGGGCTGAACAGAGCTATCGCTGTCGTCGTTATTTACGACAATGAGTGTGGTTAAAAGCGCGATAATGGCTAAGACAGCTATCGCGGCAAAAGCTTTAACTCTTCTTTGTTGAAACAAAAGAGCGATTTGAGTTCGAAAAGACTCTAATTTTGATGGTTTGTCATTCATTTTTATTTACCTACGCATTTCTTGTTAAAAGGTTGTTGTATGAGTAGGACGAGTTTCATGAACAAACCTTACACCCTAAGGTGATCTTTTTTAAAGATTGTGATTTGATTAGAATATGAAACTTGGTTTGGGCCTTGATATTTACAATAAATCCCGGCTGCATTTACCCACAGAGGCTGTATTGAATGCCGAGAAATACGGGTTCCATTCGGTTTGGACTGCTGAAGCATACGGAGTAGATGCTCTTTCACCATTGGCTTATTTAGCTGCTATTACCCACAGAATAAAGCTTGGAACAGCGATCGTTCAAGTTGCGGCAAGAACTCCATCTGCTACAGCGATGCACGCAATGACAATAGATGCTCTCGCAGGTGGTAATAGAACCATCATTGGTTTAGGGGTTTCCGGACCTCAAATCGTTGAAGGGTGGTATGGCCGCCCATGGGGGAGTCCACATCACTGGCTTCGAGACTATGTGGCAATCATGCGTAAGGTCCTAGAACGGCAAAGCCCTGTCGAGCATGCAGGGGAAGAGATCCAACTTCCTTTCACAGGGCAAGGATCTATAGGCCAAGGAAAAGCCCTTAAGTCGATTTTGCGTCCAACTGAGGGAATTCAGATCTGGATTGCTTCGGGTGCCCCAATGAACACTGCTTTGGCAGCAGAAGTTGCTGATGGATGGTTGCCTATGGGATACGGACCAGATGGATGGAAAACCCATGGGCCAAATTTAGAAAAAGGATTTCGGTGTCGTAGCGGAATTGCGGTTCCTAGATCTGATTTTCAAATTTTCACCAATCTCACAGTTGAAATAACCGACGATATACAAGCAGCTATCGACAAACGAAAACCTCTTACAGCCATGTACGTAGGTGGAATGGGAAGCAAAGAACATAACTTCCACAGAGATTCGATGGCTCGAAGAGGATTCCCAGAACAAGCAAACCTCATACAAGAACGCTGGCTATCTGGCGATAAAGAGGGGGCGGTCAAGGCTGTCCCCGATGAGTACATCGATATGGGCGGACTTTTTGGCCCCAAGGAGCGGATCCGAGAACGATACCCGCTTACAGTTTCTGAAGGGGCGACGGGGCAAATCCTCCGATCAACTGACCTCGGGACTATTGCACTTATCGCTGAGATTGTCAGCGACCACTCTGGCTTGGAATAGCGCAAGTCGCAGGAAATAACTGAACCGACTAATCTCTCTATAACGCAAGGAGGGGCAATGCCAGAAGCAGTAAATGGTGATACTACGTTGTTTTTCGACACGATGGGCAACCCTGACGATCCGACAATTATGCTTGTTATGGGTTTAGGAGCCCAGATGGTGGCATTCCATGAAGAATTCTGCCAGATCCTAGTCGATGCCGGATTTCATATAATCCGTTTTGATAATCGTGACGTGGGATTGTCATCAAAAACGTCGGGAACTCCTCCTCGCATAGAGGAACTCATAAATATGCAAGGCGATGACTTGTCGGATTTCAAAGTTCCCTACTTGCTTTCAGATATGGCAGATGATGCTTTCGCTGTCCTCGACAGCGTAGGTGTTGACAAAACACACCTTGTCGGAGTTTCAATGGGAGGCATGATCGCCCAGACTATGGTGATCGAGCATCCGGAGCGGACTCTGTCCCTCACATCGATCATGTCAACGACGGGGAATCCAGACGTCGGAGGAGCTAAAGCAGAATTAATGATGAACATGCATTTGACTGTCCCTACGTCTAAAGAAGAGGCGATAGAAAATTCAGTGGAAACGTTCCGGCTAATTTCTGGACCGCATTTCAATGCTGAAGACCATGCAAAAGAAACAGCGATGACTTATGACAGAAATTGGAATCCGAATGCGCAGGGTTTTCAAATTGCCGCAATCTTTGCCTCCGGGGACCGTACTGAAGCGTTGCGTTCTACTGAGATACCAACTTTAGTGATCCATGGACGGCTAGACCCACTAGTGCAACTAAGCGGAGGTGAAGCTACATCATCGATTATTCCAGATAGTAAACTGGTTATATTCGACGATATGGCCCATGACCTCCCAGAAGCACTATGGGCGGATATCACGGATGAAATAATCAATCATGCCCAGGCAATAGCCGAAGGCTGAAAGGAAAAAGATGAGTGAACAAGATGACAATTATGAGGATCTCACCCAATGCGGCCTTGAGTCTGAACTCGAGCAAGAGTTGTTAGAGGTCCAACGGGAATGCACGTTCATGTGGACAAATAAAAAAGGAGAAGCATTCGGGGTAATCATGTCGTATCTCCCCAGTGATGGAAAGATCTGGTTGACGTGTGCAGAACGGAGGGCCCGAGTGCCTGCTCTCCGCCGGTTTCCCAGAGCATCTATCTGCGTCAACAGTACTGGTACCTCGATGGGAACTGGAAAGACTGTCACCTATAAAGGATCATGCGTAATTCATGACAGCCGGGAAATTAAAGACTGGTTTTATCCTATTTTTGCTCGCCGTTTGCGTCCGGAGCCCGAAGCAGCTGCAGTATTCCAAGACTTTCTAGACTCTCCTGAGCGGGTCATCATTGAATTCACTCCAGATTATTCTTTGACCTTTGATAGCAAACTCATGTGGGCCCGTTCCCCCGAGGCTTCAATTCCTGAGAGTGATCCTCGGAACGCTGCGAATTAGTCGGTTAGAATCCTCGCCATTTTGGGTCTCGGCGTTCTTGAAAGCTCGCGATTCCTTCTTTGGAGTCGACAGTTCCGCTGTTAAGTTCGACAGCCCAACTTTCTTCTTCTGCGATGGTGTGCCGGTCAGTATCTAACGCTCGATTAACCAACCATTTCGTGAACATGTGGGCCTTTGTAGGGCCTGAAGCCAATCTTTGTGCCCATGATGCTGCGGAATCTTGAAGATCGTCGCTTGGAACCACCTTGTTGCACAACCCAAGTTCCAGTGCGCGCTCAGAGGGAACATCGTCGGCGAAGAACATCAGTTCTTTCGTCCGCATAGGGCCGATCAACCGTGGGAGAATCCATGTACCTAGCGCGTCGGGTACAAGCCCGCGGCGGGCAAAGACTTCGATGAATTTTGCATTTTCAGACATGATGACCAGATCGCACATGAACGCGAGATGTGCCCCCACGCCAGCGGCGGTTCCATTCACAGCGGCAATGACGGGGAGTTCGCAGTCAAGGATGGAGGCCATCAGAGGGTGTTGACCTCGTAACATCATCCGCCTAGGTTCCCCGACAGCTATTTGTGGTGCGTCCTCTGGTCTTGGAGCGTATTCCCGGCCGACAGATATGTCAGCTCCGGTGCAGAAAAACTTTTCACCAGTTGCCGTCAACACGACTGCTCGAGCATCAAATTGTCCATTCAACGATTCAAAGATTTCTGCTATTCTGTCGCGCATTTGTGGAGAGATTGCATTTGCTTTAGTTGGATTATTGATGGTTATCCACGCAACCTGGTCAACAATTTCATAGAGAATCATTTCATCTAACTGTTCAGCTGTTGAGTCCATCTCCTAAGCGTAGCCGAGAACCTGCCTGGAGCGGTGAGCTGGTTATTGATCGAATCTTCAATAGCTAGGCTGTAAGAATTTCCGGAAACCTCGAAATAGGCTATTCTCCAAAGGTGGTAAAAGCAGTTCTTTTCGACGTCGCTGGCGTCCTCACAGAAAGTTACGGACACATTATCCTCGAAACGGCTGTAGCTATTGATGCAAATATTGACTTACTCGCAGAAGTACTTATTCCAGTTTTTCTGGGCGAGGAAGATACTGATGAAATGGGCCACAAGCTAGAGCGAGGAGAAGTGACACTTGACGAATTCCTGCAATCGCTCGGCCCTGTTGAAGAAGATGCACGCTCGTTACTTCATCCCGATTCACCGCATTTCTTTGGCCATTCTTTTAGTCCGAATCGCGACATGATGGATTTTGCAGGTCAATTATCATCCTCTGGGTACATGACTGGAATTGTCTCTAACAGTGTTAAGGAGTGGATGCCAGCTTGGGAAACTGCAATACCCGATAGGAGCATCTTCGATACAGTTATTCTTTCATCTGAAGTGGGATTTCGGAAACCGAATCAGGCGATGTATGCACTCGCCTTAGAGCGGCTAGGGATTGCCCCTGGAGAAGCCGTCTTTCTAGATGATTTTGAACCCATGGTCAAAGGGGCGATACACGCAGGCCTCCATGCCGTTCATGTCGCTGACCACGCCGAGGCGATCAAACAAGTTCAAGAACTTCTGAAATCCTAAACCCAATTATGCTGGCTACTTTGCTTGTTCTAGTCTGCAGATAGAAAAGGAGACGAGAATGGCTAAGAAGTATTATGTTACCGACACCGACTTGTCGGAGCGGTTTCCTTTATATACACGCGCTAATGTTGGCGAAGTTTTCCCTGATCCGGTCACTCCATTGACTAGCAGTACCGGCCTTTGGCAAGCTGAGCTGGGTTGGCGGGATGCTTGGGAACGTATAGGGGCCTTCGACGCGAGCGAATTCCCACCCGACCAGTTTTCACAATTAGGTGTGGTAGCGGGGTACTGCTATCTGAATGCTTCACTTATTCGCCTTTTTGGGGTTCGTGCCCCAGGGCTTTCGTGGGAAGATATGGATGAGCAATTCTTCGGTGCGTTGCCTGGAGTTCCCACCTACGAAGAGCAACCCGGAGACGAGGATTTGGAGAAAACCGCAGCAATCGGTGAAGTTTTCCAATGGGTGTTAAGCAAAACACGGCTTGAAGACCTTGATGAACTCACCGCCGATAAAGAAGCTACGGAAGACCTTCGAGCGAACCGGCCTGACTTTACGAAATTGAGCAACGAAGAACTTTTCGTTCAGTTTCAACAGCTTATGCAGGAGCACCGGAAATATTTCGGCCAACATATTTTTACTACTTACATGGCGACTGTTCCTGTTGGAATTATTTCTGGAGTAGCTGCCGCCGTTGGACGTCCCGATCTGTTCATGCACATTATTGCCGGTATAGGTGAAGTTGATTCGGCTGAGCCGTCCCATGCTCTTTGGAAGATGGGCAGACTCGTAAGTGCGTCTGATGAACTTACAGAAGCATTCAACAATGGAGTAGAAGGAGTACTTGATCGACTAAGTGAAAGTGCCGAAACTGAAACACAATCGTTTCTTGAAGCTTTTGAAGATTTCGTCTATGTATACGGGTCACGTGGGCCCAATGAATGGGAAGTACGTTCTCCGAGTTGGGAAACCCGACCTGAACTGGCTTTGAGTGCTATTGAAAGAATGCGGCTTGCCCCGGAAGAAGCAGCTCCAAAAACGCAACATGCGCTACGGTCTGCGCAGCGAAAAGAAGCTGCAGCCCAGTTACTTTCTATGGTTGAAGGTGACCCAGCAGTCCATGGTGAATTATCGGCTGGCATTGCTGCTTCGATGGCGTGGTTGCCGGGTCGTGAGCGCACTAAAACTAATAACATCCGGCTTATCCATGAAATACGGATGAGGATGCGAATGATTGGTGAGCGCATGGTTGCTCTCAGAGCGTTTGACGAAATAGAAGATTTCGGGTTCCTGGAGGAAAGCGAATACTCAGACCTATTCGCTAACCCTTTAAGTATGTTGGACATTATCAGGACAAGAAGAGAGGAATACTATGGGCTTCTAGAACGAGAAGCGCAGTTCCTGTTCAATGGTGAAGCTGACCCGCCAGAAACTTGGAGGCGCCGAGATGACGCCGCTGAAGAAAAGCTTGAATCAGGCGGCACGATTCAGGGAATGCCTGGCTGTCCCGGATCTGCACAAGGCCGTGCCCGAGTAATCTTAGACAGCAATGATCCGACGGAACTTGAACCCGGAGATATTCTTGTAGCTCCGATCACTGATCCCTCTTGGACGCCACTTTTTGTCCCAGCAGCAGCTGTCATTGTTGATGTAGGCGCCCCGTTGTCACACGCCATTATTGTCAGTAGAGAACTAGGTATTCCCTGCATCGTTTCAGCTACTGATGCGACAAGAAAAATCCCCAATGGGGCTCTCGTTCGAGTAGATGGAGACACTGGAGTAGTCATAGTTCTTGAAGAGGAGTAGTCGCTCTTTTAACGGGGGATTTCACTCCAAGGAACATCCTTATCTACTCGGACATCACCTGGGAGACCTAATACCCTTTCTCCAAGAATATTTCGCATAATTTCACTCGTTCCACCCTCAATAGTGTTCGCACGAGAACGCAAAAATTGTCCTGTGACTGATGCGCTTCCGTGTGCTTCTTCGCTTCGTACCATTGGGTATCCAGCCTGGTAGAGCATCCCTTCGGCGCCTTCTAAACTGATACAAGCTTCAAAAATCTTTTGATTAAGTTCGGCGCTAAAGAGCTTTCCAACTGAACCTCCAGGTCCTGCATCTCCGCTTTTGGCTAAGACCTTCGCCCTCTGGTTTGTCAGGCGGAGTATCTCAGCCCGTATCCAAAGGTCAGCGACTTGGTCTCTCATGACTTTTCGCTCTCGTTCTTCTAATTCGTCCTTCTTCGTATTCCAGAGATTGATAAGGGTACGGATAGGTCCACCACCTTTTCCACCGCTTCCACCGCCGAGTGCTACGCGTTCGTTCATCAGGGTGGTAATTGCTACGCGCCATCCATCACCCTCATCTCCTAAACGCTGATTGTCTGCGATTTTTACATCAGTTAGAAACACTTCGTTGAATTCAGCTTCGCCAGTGATCTGGTACAAGGGTCTAACCTCGACCCCAGGGGAGTGCATATCGAGAATGAAGTACGACAGTCCTTTATGTTTGGGTGAGTCGGGGTTGGTTCGGGTAAGCAACATTCCATAGTTGGATAAGTGTGCGAGGGTAGTCCAAACTTTCTGCCCGTTGACCACCCACTCATCTCCATCTCTGATCCCTCTGCTAGGAATTCCGGCAACATCTGATCCATGGGTAGGTTCGGAGAAAAGCTGGCACCAAATATCCTCTCCGGTGAAGATTTTTTTCAAGTGCTTCTCGTGCATTTCCTCGGTTCCGTGGTTCAGTACTACAGGAGCTCCCATGCCGATTCCGATGGGGTTTACCATTAGATCGTGGTAAGGAACTTTGGCATCCCGTAGGACCTGATCTACAACGGCTTGTTTGCTTCTGCTAAGGCCTAGCCCGCCTTTTCCTTCTGGGAAATGAACAAAAGCTAGGCCAGCGTCATACTGTGCTCCCCGAAAGGTGTATTGGTCAGTCGCATGCGGGTCCACTTCTTCTAGAAGAGCTTCTGTTCGCTGTTTGAGTTCATCATCGGTGATAGCCACTGGAATCCTCGTTCTTCCGTTATCTGGCCGGTAAGGTTTGGCGGCAAGATAAAACCTAGTTAGTATGTCTCCATACAGTATGGCGGCAGTAAACCACCGATAGTCAAGTGGTACGCCAGTTTTTTAATGTCCGAAAGGGAAAAAATGCGAGAAGTAGTCATTGTTGAAGCAGTTCGAACCCCACTAGGTAAGCGGAATGGTGGATTATCCACGATGCACGCCATTGACCTCCTAGGTTCTGTGCAGTCAGAGCTATTCAAGAGAAGCGGAGTGGATCCTGCCGAAGTCGGCCAAGTTGTAGGTGGTTGTGTCGGTCAAGTTGGTATGCAAACAATGAACGTGACACGAAATGCTTGGTTAACATCCGGACTTCCGCTCGAAGTTGCAGCAACAACCGTCGACGCACAATGCGGATCATCACAACAGGCAACAAACCTCGCCTATGCCCTTGTGGCCGGAGGAGTCGTTGACGTAGCCGTCGGCTGCGGTGTTGAACTTATGAGTGGTGTCCCCATGGGAGCAACTGTTCCAAGAGGAGAGGCAGAAGTGGGGAAGCCAGTCAATAGAGGATATTGGGAACGATATGAACTCACTTCCCAATTTGAAGGAGCGGAAAGAATCGCCAAACAGTGGGATATCGGTAGGGAAGAACTAGATGCCTTCGGTAAGCTGTCCCAAGACCGGGCCATAAGAGCTTGGGAAGAAGACCGCTTCGGATCCCAAATACTTACTATCGACGCTCCGGATCTTGGAGAAGATGGGAAACTAGCTGAAACAACACACAACGTATCCCGAGATGAAGGACTTAGAGAAACGAATCTCGAGGCGTTGGCAGGGCTAAGAACAAATATGCCCGAAGGTGTTCACACAGCCGGGACCTCATCCCAAATTTCTGATGGGGCAGCTGCGGTTCTGCTGATGACCAAAGAAAAGGCTGAAGAACTAGGTGTTAAGCCCATGGCGACAATCGTCGATTCATGTCTTGTAGGATCCGACCCCGTTCTGATGCTCACCGGCCCTATATACGCTACCCAGAAACTGCTCGACGATAATGGGCTTACGATGGACGATATAGATGTTGTTGAAATCAATGAAGCATTCGCCTCGGTTGTCTTAGCGTGGGAGAAGGAACTTCAACCAGACATGGAAACTGTGAATCCCAATGGTGGAGCTATCGCAATCGGGCACCCGCTTGGGGGTACAGGAGCCATTCTGTTAACCAAAGCAGTCCACGAACTCCACCGAGCTGATAAAGAATATGCGATAGTCACCATGTGTTGCGGAGGGGGACTAGGAACAGGAACACTGATACGGCGGTCCTAGCAGTCAGAATCATACGATGTCTATGTCTTCCCACGAACTTGATGCGCCCCCATGGCTCCGGGTGGAGTCCACTATTATGGCGACTGCCAGAGCGATACGACAGTCCTATGATCAACGGTTTAACGACCTTGACCTGAATCTTTCAGAAGCAAGTGTTCTAGCTTACGTTGCAGAGCACGGGGCACTATCTCAAACTCAGATAGCAAAATCACTTGGCCTCGGCCGAGCAGCAACAGGAGCACTTATTGATGTACTTGAAGACCGAGCCCTAGTGCAGCGCCAGACCGATCCAGATGATCGGAGAGTATGGCTTGTTGAAATTACAATTACTGGGAAAGAACTAGTCGAAGAAGTGTATGTCAGGGATCAAATTTTACGTGAGCAGCTCCGAAACGGAATCACTCGTCAAGAACGCCAACAATTAGCAGCTGTGCTTGTTCGCTTAGGTAATAACCTTGCGTCAGTCTTGGCTGAAGAAATCGAAACAGCATAGAGTTACAAAAAAGGAGAAAATTATGGATCTGACTGGAGCATCAGCGGTCGTAACCGGAGGAGCATCAGGCCTTGGAGAAGCAAGCGCCCGAAAACTCGCTGAATTAGGAGCTCGCTGTGTCATTGTTGACCTACAAGATGAGAAAGGTGAGGCAGTCGCAAAAGAACTTGGCGGCCTCTACGTGAAAGCCGACGTTGCAGATGAAGAACAAGTTCAAGCTGCCGTCGACGCTGCCATGGAAATGGGACCATTACGTGCTCTAGTAAATGGAGCAGGAATTGGAAGTGCCGGAAGGACTGTCGACCGGAACGGTGATCCGATGCCACTCGCCCAATTTGAATTTGTTGTTCGTGTCAATCTCATTGGAACGTTTAACTGCACCCGACTTGGAGCTGCAGCAATGGCAAAAACAGATCCAGTTGACGAAGATGGGCAGCGTGGAGCAATAGTCAACATGGCTTCTGTAGCTGCATTTGATGGTCAAACAGGTCAAAACGCTTATTCGGCGTCCAAGGGAGGTGTCGTTGGGATGACATTACCCATCGCACGAGATCTCGTGCCATTGGGAATACGTGTCAACACCGTCGCCCCAGGGTTAATTGATACCCCAATCTACGGAAGCGGTGAAGCTTCCGACCAATTCAAAGCACACCTTGGGCAAAGCGTCCTTTTTCCAAAAAGACTTGGATACGCCAGTGAACTCGCTTCAATGGTCATCGAATGTATCACGAACGACTATATGAACGGCGAGACCATCAGGGTTGACGGTGGCGTCCGACTACCACCGAAATAGGAGATCACATGTCAGATAACAACGCAGTACTTACCGAAACAAGAGGTCGAGTCCTCTTGATAACACTGAATCGGCCTGAAGCGATGAACGCCGTCAATACAGACCTCGCCCAAGGCCTAATATCGGCTGTTGAACAACTCGACACAGATGATGGACTGACAGCAGGAGTTCTGACAGGTAGCGGACGTGGCTTCTGTTCCGGCATGGACCTCAAAGCGTTTGCGACCGGTGGGCCACCTCAAGGATTTGATCAGTTTCTTGAAAACGGTGCTCGTAAACCGCTCATTGCGGCAATTGAGGGTTTTGCATTAGCTGGGGGACTAGAAATAGCCCTAACTTGTGACCTTCTCGTAGCGGCTGAAGATGCAAAGATCGGAATACGCGAGGTTAAGGTAGGCCTCTTCGCTGCAGGCGGAGCGCTTTTGCGACTGCCCCGACGCCTCCCATATGCGGTTGCTATGGAAATGGCGCTCACTGGAAACCCCATCTCTGCAGACGATTCGAAAAGTTATGGGCTGGTGTCGCGCGTGACTGAAAAGGGAGGGACAGTCGAAGCAGCTTTGGAGCTTGCAGAAGCAATAGCTGAGAATGCCCCATTGGCGGTTGCTGCCTCAAAAGCTTTGATACAAGCCCAACAAGGGATAACAGAAGAGGAATTCTGGGAACTGCAGAAGCCATATATGGCTTCAGTATTCAGGTCAAACGATGCTATGGAAGGTCCGGTTTCGTTTGCTGAAAAACGTTCTCCAAACTGGACAGGAACCTAGAGACTTTCAACTTGAGGGAGATGAAATTATGAAGTTAGCGATGCTATTGCCTTATGCAAATAGGTTCTCAGAGGCGGTCGATAGAGTTGTCGAACTCGAGAAGGCTGGATTGGACCTGATCTACGTTCCGGAAGCCTATGCTGCTGATGCTGTCTCAGCGATGGGATACCTAGCAGCTAAAACTACCAATGTGCAGATCGGTTCTGGAATCCTTCCGATTTACAGTCGCACACCTACCTTGTTGGCAATGACCGCTGTTGGGATGGATGAAATTTCTGGAGGAAGGTTCGTCCTCGGTTTGGGGGCTTCAGGACCTCAAGTGATTGAAGGTTTCCATGGAATTCCCTACAAGGCTCCGCTCGGACATACCCGTGAAGCGATTGATATTTGTAGGAAAGTATGGGCGCGCGAAGAAAAACTTACTTACGACGGGAAATATTACACGCTTCCTCTCCCTGAAGATCAGGGAACTGGTTTGGGAAAACCTCTTAAAATCATTACGCATCCTTTACGCCCAAATATTCCTATCCATATCGCTTCGTTAGGTCCTAAAAATGTTGAATTGACCGCTGAGATAGCAGAAGGGTGGCTACCGACTCTCTACATGCCGTCCAAGGCTGATCTTGCTTTCGGTGATGCCCTGAAAATTGGACTTTCAAAAAGAGATCCATCTCTTCCTCCGCTTGATGTGGTGGCTGGCGGCATGGTTGCCATTGGAGATGATGTTAAGCATCTTTTGGACTATGGGCGTCCTCAAACTGCGTTGTATGTCGGTGGTATGGGGGCGAAAGGCAAGAACTTTTACAACTCTTTGGTTCAACGTTACGGGTATGAACGTGAAGCTCTTGACATTCAAGAACTTTACCTTTCGGGAAAGAAAAAAGAAGCTGAGGCAGCAGTACCGGTTGAACTTCTAGAAGGTATGAATCTTGTAGGGCCTGAAGGATATGTTCGCGAGCGTGTTGCCGAGTTTGCTGAGTCAGGTGTTACATATCTAAATATTGGTCCGATGGGATCACCAGAAGAGCAGATACGGATAGTAGAAACCCTGAAAAATATAATCAGCTAAATTTCGTCTCTGAATTAAAAGAATTCATATTGCGCTTCTTATTCGAAGTCTCGTGCACTATCGTCGTGAAATGCAATCGCTCGAAGAATTCAGGATTGAGGCATCAACATGGTTGAAGGACAACCAGTCATGTGCTCCACCGAATTACGGCGCGATTTTGCCTCCCACCATGGTAGAGCAGGGCGTTTCTTGGCAAGAAAAACTCTTCGAAGATGGATGGGCTGGTATTCACTGGCCGGAAGAATATGGAGGTAAGGGTCTTACTCCTGATCACCAGGCGATTTGGCTAGAAGAGTGCGCAAGAGCTGATGTTCCCCCATATGTGAATATGGTTGGCTGTATCTTGGCAGGTCAAGGTGTGCAGATTTATGGAACTTCAGAGCAAAAGGACCATCACCTCCGGTCAATACTCACAGCTAAGAAACTCTGGTGTCAGCTATTTTCCGAACCGGAAGCAGGCTCAGATCTCGGGTCGCTTCGAACGGTTGCTCTCCGTGATGGGACAAGTTGGATAGTCAATGGTCAGAAAG
>JAQWQL010000072.1 GCA_029244605.1 Acidimicrobiales bacterium
CTTGCTGATGATGTGTTTCGTATTCCTGTAACGAATTATTTTGACCCTGACCGTTGGGAAGCGGAGATGGATCTTATTTTTAAGCGGGTTCCTCTTGTGCTTGGGTTTAGTGTGGAGATTCCTAAGGCCGGTGATTATAAGGCGATGGAGGTCGCTGGTGTGCCGCTTATCCTCGTGAGGGGAAGAGATGGTATCGTTCGCGGCTTTGTCAATATGTGTAGTCATCGTGGTGCACAAATAGTTGATAACGGGAATAGCAGCACGAGGAGTTTCTCGTGTCCGTATCATGCGTGGACGTATAATCTCACGGGCGACCTTGTCGCTATCTTGGATGATCAGGATTTTGGTGAGGTGGATACTTCCTGTATGGGATTAACGCCGTTGAATGTGGAGGAGCGTGTAGGGATTCTTTGGGGTTCGATTACGCCAGGGGTTGAGCTTTATCTTGATGAGTTCTTGGCTGGGTATGATGAGTTGCTCGATAATCATGGGTTAGCTGATTGTGTGTTTGTAGGTCGGCAATCGATTGAAGGGCCGAATTGGAAAGTCGCCTACGACGGCTACCTAGACCAATATCATCTTCCGATTCTCCATGGAGAAACGTTTGGGACTGATTACTGTAATGTTGCGAAATTTGTTCATTGGGGTCCCCATCAACGCATGCAGGTCCCCGACTATCGACATCTAGATTTAGCTGGAACCCCAGAACAGGAATGGCCGATGTCTATGCTCACCAGCGGCGTGTGGACTATTTTTCCTCATATCTCTATAGCTTCATTTGGCATAGAAGAGGCCCGATACCGTGCAGGGGGGAAGATCTATCAAGTATCTCAGCTGTTTCCTGGGTCTGACCCCGACACTTCGGTCACCCACCAGAATTTCCTCGCCACCTTTGAACCAGACGAGGAGCAAATGGAACAAATCGAGAAACGAAAAGATTTCCTCCGCTATGTGGTAGCTGAAGAAGATTACTTTACGGGCAACCGAATCCAAAAGACTGTGAAGACCGGAGCGAAGTCCCATTTCATTTTCGGTAGGAACGAAGGAGGCCCGCAACGCTTTCACCGTTGGACAGATGCACTCCTAGCAGCTGATAATAATGAGGACCTTAGGGACCTATATAAGAATGGCATTGACTTAGTTTCTTCATAAGATGAAGAAAAAATGGCCCAATTGTCAAGAAACCAGTGATAGAACAATAATCCCTTTCGCTTTCACGCATATTGCACCATAGGAACTCACTAGAATAGAGATGTGAGAGGAATACTTAACTGCGCCGGATACATCCCAAATAAGTATCTTAAAAGGTCATCTATTCAGGACTTTATGGGAGGCAACGTACCGTTAGGAGTTCGATCTGTTTCCTCTTATGACGAAGACACAGCAACCATGGGCGTTGAAGCAGCGCGGATTGCTCTTTCCCCCTTAATAAATCCCGCAAACCCAGCAGCTATTTGGTTCTCTTCTTCTAATCCTCCTTACATGGATAAAACAAATGCAAATGTCATTCATGCCGCATTGCAGCTTGATAAAACCACAGCAGCATATGATTTTGGCGGAGCAGAAAAATCGGGAATCGGAGCACTCAAAACAGCCCTTAACTCTTTAGAGACCTTACTGTTAGTTCAATCCGATATTCGATCAGGTTTACCTTCTAGTGAAGATGAGGTATACGGAGGTGATGCTGCTTCTGCACTACTCATCGGCGATGAAGATGATGGCACCCTCATTGCCCGTTACCTCGGAGGCTCCTCCGTTAGTGAGGAATTCATAGGGCGATGGAGGGACCCTAGTGAGCAAAATTCAAGAAGCTGGGAGGAACGTTTTGTGGTTACGCAGTTCACTCAGTTAATCGATCCGGCTTGGCAAGAAGCTCTATTAGCAACTGAGTTGACTTCTGAAGATATCAGCACTGTTGTTATTTCAGGGTCAAATAACAGGGCGAAAAGTCAGATATCGAAGATCTTAGGAACTGAAAAATCCCGCGTTGATCTTTCTGAATGCGTCGGCATTGCCGGAACAGCAGACGCAACACTATTGCTAACACATGCTTTGGAAACTTCCGATCCTGGAGAGATCATAGCGTTGGTTGTTTTGTCAGATGGTATTGAAATATTGATTTTTGAAGCCAGAAATCAGATTAATCAAACAAAGGACAGAATTTCCTCACAGATTAGTTCTCGCGATGAAGTAACCTATCAACGTTTCTTGCAATGGAAAGGAAATCTCAAAGTTCAACCTCCCAATCGGCCAGCGCCTTCACGTATTTCGGCATCTGCCGCGGCGAGAGAATCGGAATGGAAACATGGCTTTATTGCGTCAAAAGCTGAAAAGAGTGGCTTGATCCATATGCCTCCTGCGCGTGTCTCAGCGAACCCTGAAGACCGTATAGATACTATGGATCCAATTTCTATGGCGAATACTTCTGGGCATGTTGTTACCTACACTGTTGATCGTCTGGTCTACTCTGAAAGCCCTCCTGTTGTATTTGCAGTTGTCGACTTTGTCGGTGGTGGTCGAATACCTATCGAACTCACTGATATAGATGCAGAAGATGTTTCCATAGGGATGGAAGTTCTACCCACATTCCGAAAGGTATTCACTGCTGACGGAATTCATAACTACTTTTGGAAAGTTCGCCCTGCGCGTCAATAAAGGGGAAAGCAAATGGCTTCAAACGGAATAAAAGATAAAGTGGCGATAATCTCGATTGGATGTACGCCATTTCGTGAGCACTGGGATAAGAGCAGAGATGACCTGGTGATCGATGTAGCTAAACAGACGCTAGATGGCGGAAACCTAGCCAGTGAAGATATTGACGCCTATTGGGTAGGAACTGCACAAAGTGGGATGAGTGGCCTGACGTTGTCAATGCCTCTCAAGCTCGAAGGGAAGCCCGTAACACGTGTAGAAAACTTCTGTGCTACTGGGTCAGAAGCTCTACGGCAGGCTTGTTATGCCGTGGCTAGTGGTGCGTACGATACCGCAATGGCTGTAGGAGTAGAGAAGGTCAAAGACAGCGGCTACCAAGGTCTCAATGCCTTCCCTATACCTACTGCAGGAACCAATCGGACATTGACAGCAGCAGCAATGTACAGCCTTGTCCTTCCTGCGTATGCCAAGAAATACAATGTGGATGAAGATGAGCTTCGAATGGTAGTTGCAAAAATAGCAGAGAAAAACCACTTCAATGGAGCTAGAAACCCACTTGCACAATTTCGTCGAGAAATGAGTGCCGAAGCAATCTGCGATATGGCAGCAGTTGCAGGACAGCTAAGTGTCTTTGATTGTGCAGGGGTCGCCGATGGTGCGGCTGCCGCCATTGTGGTGCCAGCTGAGAAAGCATATGAATATACGGATAGACCACTGTTTATTAAGGCACTCTCACTCGTCTCAGGGAACGGAAGTGGTCTCATGGATCCAGAATACGATTACACAACTTTCCCTGAATGCGCTGCAGCTGCGCAAGATGCATATTTGCAAGCTGGGGTTACCAACCCAAGAGAAGAGTTGGCCTTAGCGGAAGTTCATGATTGTTTTACCCCCACAGAGCTGATTCTTATGGAAGATCTTCAATTCTCGGAAAGGGGACAAGGCTGGGAAGATGTAGTTAATGGAGATTTTGCCCTTAATGGAATTTTGCCCGTGAATACTGATGGAGGATTAAAGAGTTTCGGCCATCCCGTTGGAGCTTCCGGAATCCGAATGCATTATGAATGCTGGCTGCAGCTCCGACGAGAAGCGCCCGTTGAGCGACAGATTTCTGAGACTTCAAAGAATTTAGGCCTGGTGCATAATCTTGGTGGGTATCCAGGCGAGATGGTGAGCTTTGTTTCAATCCTCGGCACAGAGAAAGGATAAGGTAGGACAATGGCGGTAACTGAAAATCAAACTCCTTGGCATTTACGCGGTAACTGGGCGCCTGTTCAAGATGAATTAACAGAAACGGGGCTCCTAGTTGAAGGAGCGATTCCACCAGAGCTTGAAGGCGTGTACATTCGCACTGGTCCCAATCCAAAATCAGGTTCTTCCCCGCATTGGTTTATGGGCGATGGGATGGTTCACGGTGTACGGCTATCCCAAGGAAATGCTGCATGGTATCGCAATCGATTTGTCCAGACTCCAAATATCACCGACAGAAATTCATCTGAAACAGTGGACATAGGTGACTTATCTAAAGGAAGTGCGAATACACATGTGGTAGCACATGCAGGAAAAATCCTCTGCCTTGAAGAAGGTCATTGGCCATGGGCGATTGATTCCGAACTTAATACCGTAGGATATGAGAACTTTTCCGGAAATTTAAAAACGTCGATGACAGCTCACCCAAAAATATGTCCCGAAACAGGAGAACTACTTGCATTTAGCTACTTTTCATTTGAACAGCCGTTTCTGACATATCATCGTGTCAGTTCTGACGGGCAATTAATCCAATCCGAGGGAATAGAAATCCCGAACATGGTAATGATGCACGATTTTAACGTAACTCGAAACTATGTCGTATTTATGGACTTACCATTAGTGCTGGACCTTTCACTAGTTGAAACCGGTGTGCCGTTTGGCTTTGACCCATCTGCTGGAGCACGCCTTGGAGTAATGCCAAGAAATGGTACTAATGCGGATGTTCGTTGGTTTGAAATTGACCCGTGTTATGTCTTCCATCCCGTAAACGCATACGATGGCGATGAAAAGATCGTTATACATGTTTCACGGCAACCTGAGGCTTTTGGTTCAAGCTCAGACGATTACGCAGAAGTCGGGCGTCTTTGGAGATGGACTATTGATCTGTCATTAGGAACGGTAACTGAAGAACAGATTGATGATAGGCCCGGAGACTTTGGACGAGTCGCAGACAAAGTTGTCGGATTAGATGCACAATATGGTTATTTGATGGCAATGGCTGGGGAAGGAAATAGCGAAGAGCCGGTATATGGCTCCTCTTTGTGGAAATATGACCTCCACACCGGTGAATGCTGGGAACATCATTTAGGAGACACTGTAAGAGGTGGAGAGCCAGTATTTGCCCCAGATCCTAATTCCGATGGAGAAGACGAAGGATGGGTTATCACGATCGTCCACGATGAAGGAAAAAATTCTTCAAAGTTGATAATTGTTGACGCGCAGGACTTCGGCGCAGATCCCGTAGCTGTCGTCCATCTTCCCAGAAGGGTACCTTACGGCGCTCATGGAAGTTGGGTACCTGATTCCTCAGTGTTCTAACTATTTTCTTTGAAATAGTGGATCTCTTCGCTCACCTGAAGCTATGACCCCTTCTTTCCAGTCCTCGGTTTGGATAAGACGCGATTGCTCTGCAGCTTCATGGAGTGTTGCTACTTCGACTCTGTCAGCTAAATCCCCTCGTAATGTTTTTCTAATTGATTCAACGGCTAAAGGTGCCGATTTCGCAATTTCTCGCGTAAAGGTGAATGTTGTTTCACGAAGCTCTTCTAGGGGAACTAGTTGATCACACAAGCCCATTTCTAACGCCTCAGTGCCCTTAACCCTTCTACCGGTAAAGAACATACCTCTACTTGATTGCTGCCCAACCAATTCAGGTAATGTCACACTTAAGCCAAAACCCTGATGAAAACCAAGTCTTGCAAAATTTGCACTAAATCTCGACTCTGGAGCTGCGATTCTAAAATCAGCGGTAAGGGCTAACCCCAAACCTCCACCAATAGCTGCACCTTGGATAGCAGCAACGATTGGTTTAGCACACCTGAAAATTCTGACAGCACCTGCATAGAGTCCCAAGGTATCATTCCCATCAGAATCACCTGAGAAGTCTGCGCCGGCGCAGAAATGTTTTCCCTGGGAACAGAGAACCGATGCTCTCACTCTGTCATCTTGATCAAGTTGTTCAAAGGTCTCAGCAAGGCCACTTATTAAATTATTACTGAAGAAATTATTCGGTGGTTTACAGATCTCCACAATAGCGACAAAGTCACTTCCGACCGAAACTTCGATATCCGTATTCATTTTAGATTCCGATCAAATAGTGCATGTACGCGTTCCCAATGGCGTTCTGCGGCTTCTTTGTTAAAAATATCTCCCCTGTCTGGGAAAGCGAAACCATGGTGAACTCCCGGATACAGTTCAACTCGACCATTTGCAGAAGAACTCTTCAACTCCT
Organism: Acidimicrobiales bacterium; assembly: GCA_029244605.1. GTDB lineage: Bacteria > Actinomycetota > Acidimicrobiia > Acidimicrobiales > UBA8592 > UBA8592. Next base: position 6,134 of record JAQWQL010000072.1, read on the forward strand.
CTGAGACTTTTGTAACCATCTCTGGCGGAACGTAGTCATCGAATTCTGCACAAGCAATATAAAGCTCCCCATTCGTTTGATTGAAACCAAGATGAGGAGAATCAGATTCATCAACTACAAGCCGCACCCCATAGATTGACGCTGCCGCCTTTACCCTCTCAGGGTATGCTGCAGCGACTGACAAGGCGAAAGGGCCGCTCATGCAGTACCCGACGCACCCTACGCGCTGCGACTCCGCGTTCGGGTCAGATGCAGCCGCTTCAATCATTGCGGATGCATCGCGAACGATCATTCGATTTCCGATACTCGACATTAATTTAAACATTTCATCCCAATTGTTTCGTGTTTCGAAATCTAATTCGAAGTGGTCTTTAGTCCGGTAATAGAGGTTAGGTAACATTACGTAATAGCCCGTTGTTGCAATTCTCCGAGCCATATCATGAAGTTCTTCACGTTTCCCTGGTGCGTCCATGAAGAAAAAAATAGTCGGGAACGGGCCGCCTTCTTCTGGGAAAGTAATAAATGTTTCCATTTGGCCCTCTGAGGTTTTAATTTTGGTGTGTTGCTCGATCATGTTGTGATCATAGATCCCAGCGAACTAAAAGACTTCGTCGTTACGAAAAAGAAATTTATACCTATCTGCGCTATAAATGCTATATACGAACTGGAGGAAAGATATGGTTGCGCTATCAGGGAAGACAGCTTTAGTAACTGGAGCAGCATCGGGAATCGGCGAGGGGATGGCGGTGAGGCTTGCTGAAGCAGGAGCGAACCTTGCTATATGTGACCTTCAAGAAACTGTTCATGATGTAGCAGAAAAAATAGTCAATGATACTGGAGTGCAGGTTCGGTCTAATGTCGTGGATGTTCGGGACCCGGATCAGGTTTTTGGGTTTGTCGGAGAAGCAATTTCTGACTTTTCTGGCCTTGACATAGTGATAGCGAATGCTGGAGTATGGCGTCCTACTGATCCGGTTGAAGATCCAAAAGATAAGACGGTGGCGGATTGGGATTTATTGGTAGATACCAACCTGAAAGGTGTCTATTTGACTGGAAGAGCTTCTATCCCTCACCTTGTATCTAACGGGGGAGGTTTTATTCTAAATATCGCTACCGATCATATTTGTCCTCCTCCAGGATTTGCTACCGGCGGAGGGACTCGGATGGATGTTTACGATGCTTCAAAATGGGGGATAAACGGCCTGACGCAGAGTTGGGCCAAACGGCTATCTGGAGATGGTATTAGGGTCAATGCATTCTGCATGGATGCTACGGACTCTGGAATGATTAGATTTGCTTCAAGTAAATTCAATCGTGATATGACTAAAGAAGTTATAAATACCTGGATGAAGCCCCATCAGATCGCTGACCTTATGCTTCAGCTATATCAGGAAGGTGCTCAGGGGCGCTCAGGAGAAAATATAGGAATCTGGTTAAACCACCCAATAGAGTTACCCCCTGAGAGGAAAGTCCTTCCTTCTCGCCACCCATAGGATTTTCATGAGGGTAGGACTTTCCATAGCATCTGCTTCATTCGAATCAGACCCTTATGTAGGGGCACAATCAATTATTGAGCGTGCAAGAGAAGCTAATCGAGCAGAGCTAGATTTACTTTCGCTTGGTGACCATCATTTAACTCCAATCAATTACTTTCAGAATGTCCCTATGCTCGGGCGGTTGTTAGCAGAATGGGAAGTCGGTCCCGTGGGTTGCCTATTTCTTCTTCCTCTTTGGAATCCAGTTTTGGTCGCAGAGCAGGTTGGTACGTTGGCAGCATTAACGAAAGCAACGTTTGTAGTTCAGACCGGTGTTGGTGACGGCGCAGAAATTTTTAAGGGTATGGGTGCTTCCGTGAAAACGAGAGGCGCCGACTTGGAGGAAAAGATCGCAATAATAAAGTCGCTTTTTGCAAAGAATGGGATAGGGGGTAGCTCTGGTCTGCAGGTGAACCCTATCCCAATGCAGAATATCGAATGGTGGATTGGAGCGAGCACGAGCAAGGAAGGAATTCGCCGAGCAGCCCGCATAGGCGACGCATGGTATTCGGCCCCATTCTTGGATGCTTCGAAAGCCCGAGAGCTATTAGAGTGCTATCTTGAGGCTTGTGTAGGCCTCAATAAGAAACCTAGGCCAGTTATTCGCAAAGATGTGATAGTCCTAAAAGATGGAAACAGGGCAGAAGAACTTGGTGGCCGACTGATCGAAAAAGGCTATAGGGGCATGCAGCGAGATGCGGTGATTGTCGGCAACCCCGAACAAGCGGCAGAGCAATTGCGGCCTTACAAAGAACTTGGTTTCACTGAAGTCACATGTCGGTGTATGACAATCCCTCAAAAAGAGGCGATTGAGACTATCAGCTTATTAGCAGAAGTTCGTTCGCTTATAAATAGTTAGGCTCGAGGCCATACCTTTGGGCAACGTTCATGAGTGAGAAGATCTCCATCTGAAATCGTTTCATGGTGTGGCTTCAATGGAGCGCCATCGCGAATGTAGTAGCGTGTATCATCTCCACAATAACGAATAGATATTGCCCTTCGAGACTGGTCTGAAGAACGGTTCGCTGAGGCCCCATGGAGGGTTCGGGCGTGATGAATGGTCAGGTCTCCGAGAGACAAAGTCGGGGCAGCAACAGCTTTAGAAGGTATCTGGGGAACTCGCTCTCCTTCAGTATTCGGTAGTGGTTCACCTGATACGAACCAGTTCGGTCGATACTGAGTCAAATCCTTGTGGGATCCTTTAGCAAAACGGATAGCTCCGGTATCAGGTGAAGAAAAATCCAAAGGCACCCACACGGTACAAACTTGTTCACCAGACACATGAAAATAAGAAAGGTCCTGATGGAAAGCGGTTTCCTCCGCCGTGTTCGGTTCTTTGACCAGAACAGAATCTTCATAAAGCCACACAGAATCGCTCCGAAGAATTTGGGCGACAATCTGAGGGATCACAGATTCACATGCGAAATATGAAAAATCCTCATCATCGACCCAATGATCGGTTCCAGCAACGAATCGGCCGGAACTCTCTGATGAAGAAACATTCGGGTCGGAAAGAACACTATTTGGGGCGACAATGGACCCTAACTCAGTAAGATCCGTGCTGTTACTCGAAATAGCCTTCGTAATTGCTCCTTCCATAGATAGAACTAGGTTTGGGTTGATTACATCGCGGAGTACAACGAAACCATCGCTCCAGAAATTCCTTACTGCTGAATCGTCTATGAGGATGTCAAAGTTACTCATCGGGTATGCCTTTGATGATTCTATTGTCATAAAGTCGCCCTATTTCTGTCTCTGAAAGTTGAAGAATATCTGCGAGTATTTCTGTCGTGTGTTCTCCAAGACGTGGAGCCGGTAGTGCGGCTAGCCTGCCGATCCCTTGGAAGTCAAGAGGGCTGCTGGGCGTAAGGTATTCCCCAATACCTTCTTGACTGACTGTTGCAAACATCGGATTAGATTCTGAGACACGTTTATCATTCTGTACGAGCTCTTTGAAAGTTTGATACGGCCCCCAACACACGCCAAGATCATCCCAAACTTTTTGTATTTCATCAAAACTCTTCTTCTGGCACCATGCTTCTACATGCGGGTGAATACGTTCCCGGACTTTGAAACGGTCACCTTCATTTCCAGATAAATCAAGTCCTTCTTCACCTGCGAGTTGTTCCATAGCTTCTGTCATTTCACATGCAGAGCACAAGGCTTGCCATTGTTTTTTGGTTATGGCAACGGCGATCACTTTTTTCCCGTCAGCCGTTGTGTAGTCTCGCCCTAGAGCCCCGTAGAGTTCATTTCCGATTCGTTCACGTTCAGACCCAAGGATTTGCGCCTCCGCGATATGTCCAAGGGCAGAAACAGCAGAAAGGGCAACATCACTTAGGGCCAATTTGATAAACTGGCCTTCCCCTGTCCGATCTCTGTGGCGACCGGCGGCGAGCAGGCCTATTGCTGCTGTCTGCCCACATACGATGTCCCATGCAGGCAGAACGTGGTTGATAACGCCCTCATACCCTTCTGGGCCTGTCACGGAGGGGTAGCCCATTGCCGAATTGACGGTGTAGTCAAGGGCTGTTGTTCCATCATGATTCCCAACGACGTTTAACATGATGAGATCTTCGCGGGCCTCGCTAAGACTCTCATACGATAGCCAGCCTTTGGTAGGGAAGTTGGTCAGGAAATAACCTGAATCTTCACCCGATGCTCCGATTAGTTCCTTGAGAAGCTCTTGCCCTTCTTCAGATCGGAAATCGACCTGAATCGATTTTTTCCCTTTATTAAGTCCAGCCCAATAAAGCGATAATCCATCTTCCGTTAAGGGCCATCGTTTGTAGTCCAAGCCACCGCCAATAGGGTCAAATCTGATTACCTCTGCGCCAAGTTGCGCTAAGGTCATCCCGCCGGAAGGTGCAGCGACGAAAGCTGAACCTTCAATAATTCTCATACCCTTTAAGGGTCCACTCATTTGTTTTCCTCCCTTTAGTAAAAAAAGATACCCATTCTGACCGACCTTCTGATATGACTATTTGTTTTGTCTAATAAAGTCATTTGTTCATCTACTTTTAGAACCTTTTCTTTTTGTTCAGAGAACCAATTGTCGATCAAGCTTTGATAGGCAACTACACCTAATGAGAGTGACGTTGACCGGTATTGAACATGGCATTCATCAGAGAAATAGCTGTCAGTGGAAGATGATGTTTTGTTCCAGTCAATGAGTTCCACATTATCATGCCGTTCCTCGGCCTTTTTTAGTTCACGATTTACGCTGCTTGGTGTACTGGGACAGCGAGTATTTATAAAGAGTATCTGCGACACAGAGTGTTTATTGGCCGCCATTATAAGATCTTCGATTGATTTCTCCAGTTCCCAGGCGCCGTTAGTGCCTAGTCCTATGACCAGAACTTCGCCCAGCTTCCCTTTTTCACTAAGGTCTTCGACAATTTCGTTGGAGTTCGTGAGTTGTCTTCCTATTTCGGTATCAATAACTAGGGTTCTTGTGTAATTTCCCATCATATCTTCGAATGCATTTTGATTAATCGGGTAAGCCTCTCCAATTGCGCTTAACATTATCGAGTCTCCTAGAAAAGTAACCATGTCGTAATTTTGTACTTGTTCGACTATCTTGAAGCGGACCTTGTCCGTATAGCCCAGAAATTTAGAGATCTCGTATAGTTCCAGTATGCCTGTATCAAACAGAGGTCTTATATCTGGTGTGGCGGTTTCGACCGAAAAGGAGTCGACATCAAGAGGATCTAAAGCATTCGCAGGTGCACTCGACACAATGAATATTGAAGTTAGAAAACAAATACATATAAATGAAGCGAAAGTAGAACGTTTGATGGGTTGGTAGCTATTCACCAGACTATTCATGGCTTACCTCTTTAGTCATGCCCAGGGATTTCTGGAGAAACTGTAGTTGTACTTGTAAAATATTTTCAGCGACAGTTTCCTGTGGGGTCATGTGGGTAACACCAGAAAGTGGAAGAACTTCATGCGGTTTTCCTGCCTCTAAAAGGGCTTGGGAAAGCTGAAAAGTATGAGCTGCGACAACGTTATCATCAGCTAAGCCATGGATGAGAAGCAAGGGGTTCTCTAACTTGTGCGCTTCGTTGCAGAGATTTGTGTTTTTATAATTCTCAGGGTTATGTTGTGGATGTCCCAGGTATCGTTCGGTGTAGTGAGTGTCGTATAGATTCCAGTCTGTTACTGGAGCTCCGGCTACAGCAGCATGGAATATATCTGGCCTTCTTAGCACTGCTAGCGCAGCGAGGTAACCGCCAAACGACCAGCCGCGGATTCCTACCCGACTGGGATCAAGGTATGTATAGATCTCCGCTGCTGCTGATAGTGCGGCAATCTGATCTTCCAAAGCAAAAGTTGCGAGGTCTCCATATATTTCTCTCTCAAATGCGGGTGAGCGACCCGGAGTTCCCCGACCATCGCTGACAATGACGGCGAAACCTTGATCTGCAAACCATTGAGAAACTCCAAAAAGGCCCTGTGCACAACGCACTCGTTGCGCATGCGGGCCGCCATAAGGGTCAAGAAGAACTGGGATAGGCGAAGTGCCGTCATGGCTTTGAGGGAGTAGCACGACAGACTCAAGTTTGTTCTTTCCCAATTTATGGAAGTTTATATTGAGCGATAGGTTTGGTTTTTCCGAGTGGTCCTGAATCTCAGAAATTGGGGAACCTTCTCTAAGTATTATTGTTCTGACTCCATGATCGTCCATGTTCCGGGATTGGATCACTGTGAGCGCTCCATTAGAGACGGCGTCGTGGACTCCAGTACCTTCTGTAAAGGGTGTCCTCACTCCATCAAAATCAAAGTGCATAATATGTTGTTCCAATGGGTCTGCACTAACTGCTGCAAGCACACCTTGTTTATTGCAGTTAATCAGAGAGCGTACTTGGAGGTCGTCACCCGATATTGGCTGATTATCTATCACCAGCGACCTTGCATCATTGCGATCTTCAACGGTAATTATCTGCTCTCCAATAATTTTTGGTGCCCCAGTGATGATCTCTACCCAGTACTTATCGCTCCATCGGTATATTTCTTCTATTGACCCAGTATCAGAATCCACTTTTAGGATTCCCATCGATTGTTGGTCCCGGGCCTGGACTGTTAGATAGATTAAAGATTCCTCAGTCCACTGGATATTGACAAGATATTCCCAAAAAGCTGACAGACTCCAGTCAATCGGAAGCACAGCTCCTTCTAGCGTGTATACACCTAGCTTGACTTCCGGATTGTTGGTTCCGGCTTTTGGATATCGAAGTGACTTTGGGGGGGAGCTTGGGTCAGATGAACTCAGAATATGCCAATTAAGAACATTAGAAACATCAACCTCTGTTACGAGAAGGCGATCTCCACGTGGTGACCACCAGTGGCCTCTTCTCCGCCCCATCTCCTCAGCTGCTATAAAATCTGCTACTCCATATGATTGGTTTGGATCTTCGTTTCCTGCCACCAAAAGGTCATTCCCGGAGGAATCTATATACCGTAAATCCCCACCCGATACATAAGCGACAAGATTACCATTCGGACTTATTTGCGGATCAAAGACACTACTTGCGGTTTCAAAGCCTTTAATTTCTTTCGACTCTAAGTCTGCCGTGTACAGTGTGCCATCTAATGTAAAAGCAACACCGGAAGATGCAGCGCTCGAACTAAAAGCAACAATCCCAGATCCAACTTCTCTGGCTCGCTCTCTTCGTGATTGCTCCTCTTCAGAAATCTCACGCTTTTCCCCAGTAACCTTTAGATCTCTGGGGTCAGCGAGAACCGTCGAAGTTTGAGAATAAGGATCATGAATCCAGAGTTTGTTAATAGGGTCACTCCCTGAAGAAGACTGCAAGTAACTAATACGGTGTGTATTGGGTGCAATAGCGAACGATCGCGGTGCCCCAACCGTAAATCTCCGTGTTCTTGCGTACTGTCTTGGAAACGTTTCCATCTAAATTTCTCTTTCCTTATTCTACGATATTCGCTTCAAATCTGTTCTTCACCATAGAATCCGAGTAATGACTTCAATGAATGCCAGCCACAAAGACCAATACCGTTTAGAAGTACAAAAATGGCTCGCGGAAAATATTGATCTTATTGAAGAGAAAGAACCATTTACGACCCTTCATTGGATGCCCAGTCGTGAAAGAGAGAATCAGCACCATCTTGATTGCCAACTGAGACAAAAGAAACTTTATGATGCTGGCTATGCAGGGGTTACAGTCCCCGCAGAATATGGGGGACGTGGGGGAGAGCCATGGATGCAAGGTGTCTTTAGGGAAGAAGCAGCCGGATATCAAGTCCACACAGGGTTCTTCAACTCAATCATCGCAATGACACTGCCAGCACTCCTGAAACACGGAACTGAAGAACAAAAGAAAACCCATATCCCTTCATTGATCAGTGGAGGGATAAGTTGGTGTCAGTTGTTTAGTGAGCCAGGCGCTGGAAGCGACCTTGCAGGTTTAGCCACGCGCGCTGAACTAGATGGAGAAGAATTCATCATCCATGGGCAAAAAGTATGGAATTCAGCAGCGATGTATGCAGATATGGGAATTCTTCTTGTCAGGACAAACCCCGATGCCCACAAGCATGAAGGAATAACTTTCCTTTTGTTTGATATGAAACAGAGCGGAGTAGAAGTCCGCCCACTTATTCAGGCGCATGGAGCCGGTCATTTTGCTGAAGTTTTCCTTGACGGAGCAAAATGCCATATTTCAAATGTGCTTGGGGAAATTGATAAAGGTTGGGGCCCAGCAAGAGCTGTTATGAGTAACGAGTCAGCAATGATAGGAGGAGCAAGTGGGGACAACCCTCAACAATTGATCGAACTTGCCCATGAGTTAGGAAATGTTGATGAACCCGTAATTAGACAAAAACTTGCTGTTGTATACACGAGAAACAAACTCCTAAAACTCATGAGTGAAAAGATATCAACGGCTGCGAGAAAGGGCAAAACCCCACCCATCCACCCATCAATCGTTAAGCTTTACGTTGCGAATAACCGAAGGCTTGAAGGCGACCTTGCCCAATCCTTACTTGGTGCGGCCGGAGTAGCAGTTACAGCTAACGCAAGTAAGTGGGCTATGGAGCTCCTTCATGCCAGATATCCGATTTCAATCGGAGGAGGCACCGATGAAGTGCACCGCAACAACCTTGGGGAACAGGCACTAGGTTTGCCAAGAGACATTCGAATTGATAGGGGAATCCCATGGAAGGATATCCCTAAAGGATGAGTGGCGAAAAAGTCTTCGCTCACATCCATTTTGAACGGATGCCGAATCCTGTCAAAAGTCGCTCTGACCTGAACATCATTTCTACTGATTCACTTTCAGATCAAGCCCCGCTTATAGCATTGCGCGGTGTGCAAGGCTTCAAACCACAGTTCCAGGGGATAACGTGGTCAACTTCGCCCGAACCCCTTGGAGATATCGGTCTATCTGTGCGCAAGATTACCGCTTGGGGTCAAGAAAGTGCCAGTAATGTAGGGGTATATTCTGGGCTGAAACAAGTTTCTCTTGTTTGCAAGAAAGAGAAAC
>JAQWQL010000079.1 GCA_029244605.1 Acidimicrobiales bacterium
GAAGTAAAAGCAATTGTTGAATGCTCTGAGGGACACCAAGGGAACGAAGACTTCTCTAAAGAGCTTTTACAATTATGTCACCAGAAACTAGCTGGGTACAAGAGACCAAAGTCAATCGATTTCGTGAGCGAACTTCCAAGAACAGGAACCGGAAAAATTCTGAAGCGAAAACTCCGTGAACCTTACTGGGAAGGACTAGAACGAAGCATTTAAATGCTTCTACTTGCTATGGGAACCAGACACCGCCATATTCCATCTAGCTTCGCCGATATATCAGCTACTGGCGTCGGACCCAAAGGGCAGGCGGGACATACAAAACTGATATCTCACACTGATCGTCTACAACAGCAACTTTGGGAAGTAGCTGACGGCGTATGGTGCTTAGTAGGAAATGGACTTTCAAATCAAACATTCGTCAGAGGGCCGAAAGGGATAATTGCAATAGACACCGGAGAATGCCATGAAGAAATGGCTGCCGCCCTATCGCTTCTTCGCGAAAGAACGGATGATCCGATAGCAGCAATTATCTACACTCACTTTCACTATGTCGATGGGACCAAGGCAATTCTCGAAACACAGGAGAAACCTGATATCCCAATCTGGGGACATGCAAAAATTGAGCAGAACCGAAGAAAATACGGGATGGAGGTCAGCGCCGTAGCCGCAAGGGGCCTCGTATATCAATTTGGGATGGGCTTGCCAGAAGAGGGACCAGATAGCGTTATCAACGCTGGACTTGGCCTTGCATTCCGAAATAGCGACCATGCCCCATACACGCCTGGATTTGTTAAACCTACGAATATTTTTACAGAACCACAAAAAATTGACTTAGCAGGATTGCAAGTGGAGCTTACCCCAGCCCCCTCTGATGCAGACGACTCGATAACAATCTGGTTTCCAGAACTTAAACTTTGTGTCAATAATCTCGTGTGGCCAGCCTTTTTCAATATTTTCGCCATAAGAGGCGAAGAGTATCGAGACCCTCGGGTTCTTCTAGAAGGCCTTGACCATATTCTTACGTTAAATCCAACCTACTTAATTGGCACCCATGGTCCGCCGTTGTCGGGGGGAGAAACAATCAGCCATGAAGTCACGAATTACCGAGATGGAATCCAATTCCTATGGGACCAGTCGGTCCGCGGGATCAACCTAGGGTTGACAAGCGATGAACTAACAAGCTTTGTTCAGCTACCAGACCACTTTCAAGATTCATACCTCACTTCACAACTTTACGGTGTCGTCGAGCACCATATCCGTCAAATATTCACCGGTTTGCGAGGATGGTTTGATGGTGATGAAGCAAACCTTTTCCCTTCCGAACCAGCCAGAAGAGCAGAGAAACTGATAGATGGATTCGGCGGACGAGAACGAGTCAGGAGTCATATAAACGCAGCAGTTGAGAACGATGACCTACGGTGGGCTATCGAACTTTGTTCTTGGCTTGTCAGGCCAAGCCAAGAACCATTGCTCGACTTCGACGCTGTAGGACAAGAGGACCAGCAACTCCTCGCAGATTGCCTAAGGAAAGTAGCTCAACGGACAACGTCGGCCAATGTGCGCAACTGGTGTTTAACACGAGCCTTGGAAAGAGAACAGGCCTTGGACCTTAGCCGTCACCGGATTCACAGGTTTTCAGAACATGTGGTTCTTAATAATCCTGCATCCTCTTCAGTCCATGCGCTAAAGGTACTTCTGATCCCTGAACTTGCAGAAGAGCGTGAAATGGAAATGCTCTGGGAATTTTCAAATGGAGAGAAAACGGGACTCCGGATCCGAAATCAGGTAGCTGTCCCAACAAATGGAGAGGACGCAAATATCCGCATTGCTTTGACTCACGAGACATGGGCGAAAGTGCTTGGGCGGAAAATATTTCTCCCAGAAGCCCTTTCATCCAACATGATTTCAACCGATGTTGATACCAATGAAGTGCTAGCATTTTTTGCAATGTTTGACCATACGAGCTTGAACCAATGACAAACCTTCCTTACGCCACGCCAGAGTTTCAAGGAGATATTGGGCGGTTGGTAGAAGATTCAGTCCCAGTTCCTCTAGGAAACTTCACAGCATCAGAGAAAGCTCCCAATATCCTGCTCGTCATGCTTGATGATGTTGGTTTCGGCTCGCCTGAAACATTCGGCGGTCCGGTGCCAATGCCCGCAGTCGAACGGATAGCTCGCAACGGCCTTAGGTTCAACCAGTTTCATACCACTGCGCTCTGTTCTCCAACGCGAGCCGCTCTTCTTACCGGCCGAAATCACCATTCAGTCCATATGGGCGGCATTACTGAGATTGCAAACAGTTTCCCTGCCTATGACAGCGCCATCCCCCCTGAGACAGCCTCGATAGCGAAAGTATTGAAAGAAAATGGCTATTCAACAAGCTGCTTTGGAAAGTGGCATTTAACCCCAGCATGGGAACAAAGTCCTGCAGGTCCTTTCGACCGATGGCCGACAGGGATGGGCTTCGATAGGTTCTATGGAATTCTCGGTGCCGAAGCATCCCAATGGGAACCAGCAGCGATTGATCAAACCACCCCTATCGAACCTCATATCGGACAAGACGATTACCACCTAACTGAAGACCTCGCAGATCAAGCAATAAAATGGATACACCAACAAAAGGCCTCCGCTCCAGAAAAACCGTTCTTTTGCTACTTCGCCCCTCCGGCAGTACACGCCCCACACCATGTTCCAGAAGAATGGATTGAGAAATTCTCAGGAATGTTCGATGCCGGATGGGACGAACTAAGAGAACAGATCTACGCACGTCAGATCGAACTTGGAATAGTCCCTCCGAAAACACAATTAACGGCTCGACCTGACGAGATCCCTAGCTGGGATTCTTACCCCGAACGATATAGGCCTGTAGCCACCCGATTAATGGAAGTTTTCGCTGGATTTTTAGCCCACACAGACGCTCAGGTGGATCGAATACTCGATACCCTCGATGAACTCGGCTGCAGCGATAATACCCTTATCATCTATATCACTGGCGATAACGGAGCATCAGCAGAAGGAACTATCAATGGCGCTTGGTCAGCTCCTTCATTCCAAAATGGTGTCCATGAGGACCCAGAATGGCTTCTAGCTCACATAGATGATTTCGGGACGCGTCGTTGTGAAAACCATTTTAACGTTGGCTGGGCTTGGGCTCTAGATGCTCCATTTAAGTGGATGAAACAGGTTGCTTCGCATTTCGGCGGAACACGAAACGCTATGGTCATGAGCTGGCCCTCTGCCATAGATCAAGCTGGCGAACTCAGAAACCAATTTCATCATGTAATAGATATCGGCCCTACCATCCTCGAAGCAGCAGGAATTGAATGGCCTGAGAATGTAAATGGGATTAAACAAGATCCGGTCGATGGGGTCTCAATGCAGTATCTGTTCGATAACCCTTTGGAGGAGAGCCGCCGCCAGACACAGTACTTTGAGATATTGGGGAATAGAGCTATTTACCATGAGGGGTGGATTGCTTCTTGTTTTCACGGGCGCCTTCCATGGATTCGACTTCAAGGTCTTGAATTTGATGGGGATCAAGAAATTTGGGAGCTCTACCATGTAGAGAACGACTTCTCTCAGAATATTGATCTAGCAGAATCTGAACCTGAAAAGCTTCAGCATCTGCAAAAGCTGTTTGATATTGAGGCTAGGAAGCACGGCGTGTACCCCCTTCGAGATGCTGGATTAATGCGTCGAGGAGATCTTCGAGTTCCTTCCTCTTTGGGAGGGCGAAGAAAGATGCGCTATACAGCCGCTCATGTGCGAATGCCAGAAAGTTCAGTGGTTAATTTAAAGAACGCAAGCCACATGATTTCAGCACAAATCGAGGTGCCCGAAGAAGGTGCCTCAGGAGTGATTGCCTGCCAAGGCGGGAATATGTCTGGCTGGGCGCTTTATCTTGATCCGTTCGGGAAGGTGACATATCACTACAACTGTTTTGGACAGTATCTGACAACACTTTCAGCTAATAAAAAGCTAGAAGGAGGCCCACATCAAATTCTTTTGAAGTACGACCATGATGGGGGTTTTGGTGCAGGTGGAGAAGCCTATTTATTCATTGATGGCAAAAACGTAGACCGGGCACGGATCGAAAGAACAGTTCCGTTGGTTTTCTCCATGAGCGGAGAAACTTTCGATGTAGGCATCGATACTGGTGCTCCAGTTGGACCATACGAGAGTGGATTCCCATTTACTGGAAAAATTGTGGAAGTTGTGCTTGAGCGAATAGGGAAGAGGGACGCTGCGACAACCAAAAAGATGGAGGAAGGAACATTGGATGCCGGACTTAGAACCCAGTAAGGGTCCGGTTACCCAAGTTCAACGATAAGCGGCGCATGATCACTTGGCCGCTCCGCACGTCTAGCCATACGATCTACTGAAACTCCCTTAAGCCTCTGAAGTATCGGCTCCGACCCTAAGGCTAAATCAATTCGCAACCCTCTGTCTTCATCCAATTTAGAACGATAATTCCACCACGTGTATGACCGATTCTCCCCGTCCCATTCACGGGCCAGATCGAAAAACCCCAAAGTTAACAAGGCTTCTATCGCCGCTCTTTCAGGAGCGCTTGCATGAGTCCGGTTTTTCCAACGGCGAGGGTCATAAATATCTAAATCGGAAGGAGCAACATTAAAATCCCCAACGACAACCGTCGGACCTTTAGCTGCTTTAGCGTTAATTAAATCCCCACGTAGACGCTCAAACCAAACCAACTTAAACAAATAATGAGGGTCATCAAGCGCTCGGCCGTTAGGTGCATATATTGACCACACTCGGACCCCACCGCATTCCGCCGAAATACTCCGCGCTTCATCAAAAGGTTTTATTTGGGCGCCGTGAAAACCACGGCGAACTTTTCGTAAACCGACCCGTGACAGAATTGCTACTCCATTCCAATGGTTTAACCCATGGTGTGCGACTTGGTACCCGACCTCTTCAAATACTTCGAAAGGAAAATCATCATCAGTGCACTTTGTTTCTTGAAGACAACAAACATCTGGGCGTTGATCAGCCAACCATTCAGCCACCAAATCCGATCTCGCTCGAATAGAGTTCACATTCCACGAAGCTACCTGCACAAAGAGAACGCTATATCAATTACGACACAATATGCGATAACGACAGTTAGATGGCATACTGAGATAGCTAGATAATGAGGAGAAGCCATATGGGAGAACAGGTCCCGATAGAAGATGGACTATTTACTTGGCCATCTGAAGACCCGCGTCTTATCGGTTCTGAATGCCTGGACTGTAATGCAATTATCTTCCCTGCTCAATCAGGATGTCCAAGATGTGCCGGAGACAATACCCAACCAAAAGAACTAGGTACTAAGGGCACGCTATGGACTTGGACAATCCAAGGGTATCCGCCAAAATCGCCTCCCTTTGAGGGCGATATTGTTGACTTTGAACCATTCGGTGTCGGGTATGTCGAAATCCATAATGAAGTAAAAGTCGAGACACGATTAACCACTGCAAATGTTGAAGAACTAAAGATTGGCATGGAGATGGAACTTTCTTTTGTCCCCCTTTTCAAAGATGAAGAAGGCAAAGAAGTAGTTACATTCGCATTTGCTCCATGCAAATCTTAAACACAAGAGAGGAAAATTATGACTACACCTGAGGTAGCGATTGTAGGAATCGGGATGCACCCATTTGGGAGAACTCCGGATGTGAGTGGTCAGGATCAAGGAGTCTACGCTGTTCGCCAAGCTTTAAAAGATGCTGGTGTTGAGTGGAAAGATATCCAATTCGCCTTTGGCGGAAGCCAAGCTGCTGGGCATGCCGACACGATGGTATCTAAGCTTGGCCTCACCGGACTCCAATTTATTAATGTCGCAAACGGTTGCGCTACTGGGGGTTCTGCTTTGTTCTCTGCTGCCAATACGATCGCTTCAGGTGCTTTCGATCTTGGTATTGCGATTGGATATGATAAGCATGAACGAGGTGCTTTCCGAATCAAAACTAAAGAGCAGGGTCTAGGTGACTGGTATGGGAAACAAGGACTTGCACTCACCACTCAGTTTTTCGGAATGAAAATTAACAGGTACATGGAAAAATATGACATCAGTCATAACACTCTTGCGAAAATATCCGCCAAGGCATTCCGTAACGCTGAACACAACCCAAATGCTTGGAGAAGGCAACCTATAAGCGAAGAACAGATCCTCGAGTCAGACATGCTTAGTTACCCGCTGACGAAATTTATGTTCTGCTCTCCTGCAGAAGGAGGCGTAGCGCTTATTCTTGCCCGCGCAGATCAAGCACATAAGTACACCGACACTCCCATCTATCTCAATGCTGCAGTAGTTCGGAGTCGACGATGGGGTTCTTTCGAAGTAATGGCGCCATGGATCGCCCTTGAAGATGCTGCCGGACCGACTGTAGATACATCTACAGCCGCCTTCGAAATGGCCGGAATAGGCCCAGACGATATCGACGTTGCACAACTACAAGACACAGAAGCAGGTGCAGAGATCATGCATATGGCTGAAAACGGATTTTGTGAACATGGCGAACAAGAGAGAATGATCCAACAAGGTGAAACAGAAATAGGCGGCCGAATTCCTGTAAATACTGATGGAGGCTGTCTTGCAAATGGAGAACCCGTAGGAGCTTCGGGGTTACGGCAAGTCTATGAAAACGTCCTCCAACTCCGAGGTGGAGCAGGAAGACGTCAAGTTCCTGATAATCCTAGTGTCGCCTATACCCACGTGTACGGCGCTCCTGGAATCAGTGGGGTAACGATCCTAAGCCGGTAGGTCATCAACAGTTGAGACTGCTCCCATCCCAAGTAACCGTGATTTTGCGACGGCCCCAGAGAAACGGAGGAGTCACGCGTTTCGTAGGTTCTAAAAGTTGCAATTGGTCAAAACGCTCTAATAGAACCGCTAAGGCTATACCTCCTGTTTGGCGAGCAAGGTGGGCCCCCAAACAAAAATGGGAACCCCACCCGAAAGAAAGATGGCGCTTAGTTTCAATAAGTGCTCTATCAACCTTAAATTTATCGGGAGACTCGAAAACATCAGGATCCCGATTGGCAGATGCATACAAGACCATCACTTTTGAATTTTCAGGAATATTTACATCGTGATATACGACTGGTTCATTGTTCGTCTTACACAAACCTAGAACCGGAGGATCGAAACGTAGACTTTCTTCAATGGCGTTAGCCACCAGTGCAGGCGTCTCCCTGATCATTGTCATCTGATCTGGGTTTAGAAGTAATCGCCATAGTGTATTAGTAATCAACGACGTTGTTGTTTCATGGCCCGCTACAAGCAATTGACCAATCATGCTTGCTACTTCAGCATCCGGCATGTATGTCCCGTCCTCTAAAGGGTGACAAGCTAAATGACTTATTAGCCCTTCCGGAACAACATCTCCTACTGGATCCTGATCGGGGGTGTAATCAGAATCTGCAACCATTTCTCTTCTCTGAATTACTAGTTCTTGAGTAAAGGAAGAGAGCGCTTTCCGTGCATCACGGGAACGTTCAGGGTAAGTCATTCCAAGAGTAAGATCATCTGCCCACGATTTAAATTGGTTGCTGTCCTCATCAGGTATTCCCATTAGTTCTATGAAGGCTTTTACTGGAAGTGGTAGCGCATAGTTGTCATGAATCTCTACTCTCCCATCATTTTGGAAGCTGTCGATTAGATTATGAGCTAGTTTCCGTATCGCAGGCTCAAAAGCAGAAACCGTTCGGGGAAGGAACTGGGCTCTGAGAAATCTCCGCCGCACTTGATGATCAGGAGGGTCATAACGTTGGAGATCCCCAACATTTCGATCGTAGGATATACCGGGCCCATATCGATTTGACCATGTTTGTGGATCAAGAAGAACCGATTGAACATCTTCATATCGCGCAAAGGAATACATTGGATTTTCTAATCCACTAAAGTGATGAACTGGACAATGCTGACGAAGTTGGGCATATGCCGGCATTGGATCTTCAAGCACTTCCTGCCCTACTGGGTCGTACTCTAGATCTGGTTCCAATGCCTTACCTAAATTATTGTGCTTTCCATTCAAACCGGCCACCCATTCCCATCCCCTTTAACATAATGGCTTTCGAAGGAATGATTGACATAAATCCGGTGTCTGGGGAGTCGGTTGGGCCGCCGGGAGAAAATGCGTTTAGGTCGTAGTCAAAGACACCGTCCCAGAGGCGTTCTTTAGTTGCAATATCTGTAAATAGTTCTGCGTTGCCCCAGATAATTAAGCTATCGAAATTCGTATCTGCGCTCACCTGCCAGTGGCATGAGACTAGTGACGATGTCTGGATATTTTTTGCTTTGACCGAATCGACTCCTACCAGAGTCCAAAGGGTTTCCTGTTCCCAGCATGGATGTACAGGGGTCACATATGGAGTTCCTGACGGGCTGACGGTCGCAACATGGGCCCATTCCCCTAAGCGTTTCGATTCGTCAATTACCTCTTGAAGGTCCATGCAATGACCTTAGCGTTAATTTTTGAATATTTCTTTGAGCTTCGTCAGGCTAGTACGCCAACATTTCCGTTTGGCAGGATGTCAATGGAATGCCCAATGTACTCATCTTCCATCAGTGCCAACATAATCGACTCATCCTCGTTTGATGCTAGCGCCCGTCTTCCATCATCCATAAGGGTTGAAATCAAGGCTCGTTCTGAACCTTCGCGACCATGCATAACGGTATATGCTTCTATAGTTGCTTTCCCTTCGGGAGATTTATCTACTTCTCTTAGCGGGTACTGGTCAATTACAGTTTGGACATTGTCTCTTTTGAATGGCTCGCTTGGCGGTGAAGAGCCATAAATCCCACATGCTTGTTTTGTGGCATAACCCCCGTTTGCATGAACATAACCCATCTCACCGGTTTCGCGAATAGCGTCTACTGTGCTAGCTATGGCGTGGATTACATAACTATTCATAGGCCCACCGAAAAATGGCAACCCACCTGTAGTCGTTACGATTCGGTCGGAAGAAATATCTAATTCTTTCATAATTAGCTGAACGCAAGATGGGAAGCATGAATACAAATCCATAGGTCCTATATCATCAACTGATACTCCAGCTAACTCGAAACAACGCTTCCCCGTAATCCTGATAGCTGGCGATTCATGAAAATTCTCTCGTTCTGAAAACAAATATGAAGCTTGGCCGTCAGTAGCTGCATGAGGGAAGACCCACCTATCACGGCTAATTCCAAGAGACTGCGCCTTCTCTACGGAGCACACAATTATCGCCCCGCCATAATCAACAAAGGAATTCGCATTCATGGATTTCGTATATGGGTACCCGACCATGCGGTTCGACGGGCTTGCAGTCTTAATATCTTCCGCCGTCATCGGGGATTTGACCCATGCATGTGGATTTGCCACAGCGACTTTGTTAAATCCTTCCCATAAAGCTGCTATGCGGTTCCGATGGTTCTCATGGGTTTCCCCCAGAGAGAACCGAATCGCAGATTCAAACAATGCATAAATCTGCGTGGGCATATAGAACCCGCTGTTACGTTCATGTTCAGATGACATGGGGATATTTTCGCCAAAAGGAGTAGCTGGGTCTAATTCTTTTTCAGCCCCATCCTTTGGCAATTCAAGCCCTAATTCTTTAAGCTTATTCTTGCTGTAAACTGCTTCTCCACCAGTGACAACTGCAATATCAATCTGGTTCGCTAATATCAGTTCACAAACTTCGCTAACACAAGCTTGTGGCATATTCCCGCCCATGGCAGTCAAAAAAGTATGTGCCTGTGGTGATCCAACTGATTCTGCAATCAATCGACCAGGGTCCGGATATCTCCACATGCCGCCGATGACAAGCATCTGATCTATCGATGTCAAAAGCGATGGACAGCCAGCGTCATCAGCAGCCAACCGAACGGCTTCTTCCATTAAACGATACTGTTCCAGAGCGGATGTCACATCATCCAACTTTTGTTTGTACTGGCCTACTCCAACTATTACTGGTGATCGCTTGTCCAATTCTGTCACCTTTATCCCACTAAATCATGTACGAAGCGGACAAGATCAATCCCGCCAGATATCAACATGGTATCTACGACCGATTCTTCCCACATCGCTAATTCATCTTTGATTTTCTCCGGAGGGCCAAGAAGTGAAATAGCCTCTACCATCTCCGTCGGGACTGCAGCGATTGCATCTTTCTTGTTTCCCTGCAAGTAGAAGTCTTGGATCTTCTCACATTCGGCTTCAAACCCCATTCTTGCAAAAACGTCATAATGGAAATTCTGCCCTTTCGCCCCCATACCGCCAGCGTAGAGAGCGATCATAGGCCGTAATAAGTCTGCACAATTATCAACATCATCCCCTGGGATTACTGTCACAGTGCAAGCAACCTCAAAATCTCTCCATCCATGTCTTCCTGCTGCATCAAATCCAGTTTGAAGAGCAGTTTTGTAAAAGTCATTGTCTTTCGGGGCGAAAAAAAGCGGCAACCATCCATCACAAATCTCTGCTGAGAGCGCTACGTTCTTTGGCCCTTCAGCAGCTAGGTAAATCGGGATCTCGTTTCGCAGTGGGTGCACAGTTGACTTGAGGGGTTTCCCAAGCCCAGTCCCTTCTGGGAAAGGCATTGAATAATGTTTTCCTTGAAACTCAACTGGTTCTTTACGGGCGACGATTGATCGCACTATCTCTACGAATTCTCGTGTTCTCGCTAATGGACGGGGGTAAGGCTGGCCATACCATCCTTCAACAACTTGAGGTCCGGAAGCCCCCAAGCCAAGAATAAACCTTCCATCGCTTAAGTGGTCCATTGTGATCGCCGCCATTGCAGTTGCAGCTGGAGTCCTCGCTGACATTTGCATTATTGCAGTTCCTAATTTGACATTTTTTGTGTTCGCTCCCCACCATGCCAGAGGACTCAATGCATCTGATCCATACGCTTCTGCCGTCCAGATATGCTCAAACCCCAGTTTGTCGCATTCGGCGACTACCTTTTCAACGCCCTCAGGTGGGCCAGAACTCCAATATCCAGTGTTATAACCAAGTTTCATATCTGCCTCCTAATGGCCATTAGCAAATCTCGCTCTAGCAATTGATCTTAAAGCGTTCCTAGACTATCAAGGTCCACGATAGGTAAAACAATCGTATTACTGCTAAAAGCGTTAAAGGAGAAGATGCCATGGCTGATGACAAAGACACATATTCTGAGATTGCTATGCTTGTCCATAGGTATGCGGATGCTGTAGTTCACCGAAATGGCGAGCAGTGGTCTTCAACATGGGCTGAGGATGCAGTTTGGGATCTTGGAGGCGGAAGACTAGTTGAAGGCCTCGAAGCGATTAAGAAACTCTGGTATGGAGCAATGGGAGGTTTTGAGGCAGCTATCCAAACTGTTCTCAATGGAGGAGTCGAAATTGATCCTTCTGGCGATACCGCATCTGGGAGATGGTATATCCAAGAACAAATAGTGCGCTCAAACGGAGATCGGGCCATCCTTATAGCCCATTACGACGACAACTATGTTCAAACAGCTGATGGTTGGAAGTTCAGCAGAAGATTTTTGCAGCCACATTATCAAGGGCCCCATGATCTATCAGCTGAGTTCTTATGCTCCGCAGAAAAGTTGCGAGAGCGCAATATTGAAGGAGTAGACGTATGAAAGTAGATGGCGGATTAGGAATGGGGTTCTCCCCGAATATTGCTGAAATTGCCCGTGAAGCTAAATCTCAAGAAGAACGGGGTTACGACGGAATCTGGACAGCGGAGACAAGTCACGATCCGTTTCTTCCTTTAGCGATCGCTGCAGAGCATACGGAAAAATTGGAAATCGGGACGGCAATCGCCGTTGCTTTCGCTCGAAACCCTATGGTGCTCGCAAACATCGGTTGGGACCTTCAAGCATTAAGTAATGGAAGATTCAATCTTGGCCTCGGGAGCCAGATCAAACCACACATCACGAAGCGATTCAGCATGGAATGGTCCAAACCTGCTGCACGGATGAGAGAGATGATTTCAGCGATGCACGCTATCTGGGACTCATGGCTCAATGGGACAAAGCTCGACTTTAGAGGCGACTTCTACACCCATACACTTATGACTCCCTTCTTCGCCCCTAATAAGGCAGATTTGGGCGACTTCGGCCCACCGAAAGTTTATTTAGCGGCAGTAGGTGAACTTATGACACAAGTAGCTGGCGAAGTCTGCGATGGCATTATCTGTCATGGTTTCACCACAGAGAAATATCTTCGTGAGGTCACGATCCCTAATATTGAAAAAGGAAGAAAAAAAGCAGGGAAATCATTAGATGATTTTTCCATATCTGGACCTTTCTTCGTCGTAACTGGCCAAAACGAGGAACAAATGCAAAATGCAGAAACTGCTACCAGACAGCAAATCGCTTTCTATGCGTCAACTCCGGCGTACCGAGGGGTTCTTGATTTACATGGCTGGGGGGGCTTACAGGAAGAACTCAATCAACTCTCGAAACAAGGTGAATGGGTAAAAATGGGTACTCTCATCAATGACGAGATTCTAAATACATTTGCGGTAGTAGCCGAACCTGACAAAGTCGCTCCAGAGCTAGAAAGAAGATACGGGGACGTGATCGATAGATTGAGCTTTTACGCGCCTGGGCAAGCAAACCCTGAGCAATGGCGTGAAGTCATGGAAGCTTTAAAAAATATCTAAGCCCCAAAGTTCGCCGGACTTATCCCTAGCATGATCCCATCAACCGTCAACGACATCTCTCCTGATTGGCTCAACGCTGCTCTTCCTCAAGAATTTGGAGAGATAATCGATATCGATTGGGTAGACCTAGGTGAAGGGGTTGGAATACTGGGAGAAGTAAGCCGACTGGTCCTGACATATACGGAAGGTCAAACTGGCCCTAAGAGCCTAGTTGTTAAATGTCAATCTCATGCTGAAGAGAACGTCACTCTTTGCACTTCGATGGGGTATTACTTCCGTGAAGTTAACTTCTACAAGCACTGCCAAGACAATTTTCCTATTGTTACGCCTCGCTGTTTTTTTTCAGAAATAGACGAGGCTGGAACCCCATTTACAATCCTGATTGAAGAAATCCCAAATGTAACCGTCTTAGATCAAACGACTGGGGCTGGGATACAAGAAACTGCGTCCGTCTTTTCGATGCTCGCTAAACTTCATGCCCATTATTGGGAATCTGATGAGTTGTATGCACTGGATTGGCTTCCTCCGATGAATAATGCCATGTACAAGACATCTCAACCTTTAGCCGAGTCTCTAATAGATGACTTTAAGACCGATTGGGCTTCGAAGATAGATTCGAATACTTTGGGAGCGATCGAAGGGTTCATCCCGAGATACCCTGACTTTCTCGATTGGGCTGTTGGCTGCGGAAATCAAACTTTTACCCATAATGACGCTCGATGTGAGAACTACCTGTTTAGCCCGAGTGGAGCGATCACCATGATTGACTTTCAATATTGCACCCGCTTCTGGGGAGCTTGGGATATTTCTAATTGGTTGAGCGCTTCCTTAAATACCGGAGACAGGCAGAAATCTGGACATGAACTCGTCAGCCATTATCACAAAGAGTTAGTAGGAAATGGCGTAGAGAACTACACCCTTGATCAATGCTGGCACGATCTGAAGGCAAGTCTTGTAGTTCAGGCATACAATCAAATAATTGACAATAATCTTGACTATTCTAATGACCGTGGAAAGCGACTTTTGGAGCAATGCGTCCTTCGGACATTCTCAGCAGCATCGGACTATGAAGTCGCATCATTTCTCAAAGGAGTAGATTTCTGATGGCAAGAATTGTCCTTACAAACGATGACGGGGTTAGCTCACCTGGGATACATGCTCTAGCAGTAGCGCTCGACAAGGAAGGTCACGACATTGCCGTGGTAGCTCCATCTAATGAGCGGTCTGGTTGGGGTGCTGGTGTGGGAACTCTTGACGATGGGGCAGAATTTAGAATTCAACAATACATAATTCCCGAGAACGACCATATAAGGGCGTGGGGAATAGATGGCCCTCCAGCATTCTGTGTCCTCGCTGCGATGCTTGGAAAATTTGGTAGCCCGCCGGATCTAGTTATCTCCGGTAGTAACGACGGAGCGAATTGTGGTCGCGGCATTCTTCATTCTGGGACGGTGGGGGCAGCTATGATCGCGCAAAATTTTGGCATCTCCGGAATAGCCCTAAGCCAAAAAAGGAATGGGAAACCCATGTTGTGGGAAACGAGCGGGATAGTAGCTGTAGCAGCTGCAAAACGAATTTTGGAGATGCCGCGGAAAACCGTGTGGAACATCAACACACCTAATGAACGGCCCGAGTCTCTGCGAGGAGTTCGCTGGGGAAGGATCGCAGCCTTCGGGACAACGAAAACATCTCTTGAGGAAACCATGGCTGGCACCCTTCGAATAACTGTTACGCCGAGGGACGTTGAATTGAGTCCGGATACGGATACAGCTTTAGTCGATGCAGGATATGTGTCAGTTACTGGGCTGATAGGATTCCGGACTGATGGGTTAGAAACACCAAATATAGTTACTTCTTTAGAAGAATCTATACTCCCATAAGACCCAAAAAGGAGAACCGTGGAGAGAACTATTTTTGAATCAGAACATGATCTGTTCCGAGAGTCATTTAAGCAATTCGTTGAGAAGGAAATAGTTCCAAATAATAACGACTGGGAAGACAATGGCATTGTTGATCGTTCGCTCTTTGAAATTGCTGGAGCTAACGGGTTCCTAGGTATCGATATTCCTCAAGATTTTGGTGGAGGAGGAATTGAAGACTATCGCTTTAATCAGATCATGCAGGAAGAATTTGATATGGCAGGAGTTGCTGCTGCGGCTTCTGGGATAGGGCTTCATAACGATATTTGTATCCCTTACTTTCTAGAATTCTGCTCTCAAGAGCAACGAGAAAGATGGCTTCCGGGATTGGCTAGTGGAAAGTACATCACTGCCATAGCTATGTCAGAACCGGCGACGGGTTCTGACTTAGCCTCCATATCTTCCACAGCAATTAAAGATGGGGAATCATTCATATTGAATGGCGCGAAAACCTTCATTTCGAATGGGATCATTAGCGATCTCATAATAGTGGCAGCAAAAACAAACCCTGAAGCCGGCCATAGGGGAATCTCCCTGCTAGTTCTCGAAAGAGGCATGGATGGTTTTGAACGGGGGCGCAATCTTGACAAGGTCGGAAGACATAGCCAAGACACAGCGGAACTTTTTTTTACAGACGTGAGGGTTCCGTCTGAGAACCTTTTAGGTGAAATGAACAAAGGCTTTTATTACATGATGTTCAATCTCCCCCAAGAACGATTAAATATCGCTATCTCTGCCGTCGCAGGCACACAGTACGCCTTTGACTTGACTTTGGAGTATGTAAAGGAAAGACAGGCCTTTGGGAAACCAATTGGGAATTTTCAAAATACTCGATTCAAAATGGCTGAGATCTCAACAGAGCTTGAACTGGCTTGGGCATTCATCGACAAATGCGTTCTCGCCCACAACCTTAACGACCTCTCTGCCGATGAAGCCGCTATGGCTAAGTGGTGGACAACTGAACTACAGAAACGCGCCATTGACCAATGCCTACAATTCTTCGGGGGGTATGGGTACATGGACGAGTACCCTATTTCACGGTTATGGCGCGACGGGAGAGTGCAAAGTATTTATGGTGGGACGACAGAAATAATGAAGGAAATTGTGGGTCGAGGGCTTGGCCTTTAGCTCCTATTCTGTGAAAAATCCGCCATCTGGGTGGAGAATCTCACCCGTGAAATAGCTAGAGTCATCGCTACAAAGGAACAATGCTGCATTAGCAATTTCAACAGGTTCTCCTCGGCGACCAAGAGGAATCATTGAGTTAAATGCAGCAGTTTCAACTTCATCCATAAAATCGATAATCGCTGTCATATGCGTATTGATAAATCCCGGGCCTATGGAATTAACTCGAATCCCAACAGGGCCTAGCATCCGGGCTGCTTTTTTCGTTAACATCCAAACTCCAGCTTTTGAAGTCGTATACGCCAATGGTCCAGCATCAGGGTGTTTCGCCGCAATGCTGGCAATCGTCACAACCGAACCTTTGGTTTCTAATTCAAGCATCCTCGCAACGCAGGCCTGCATCCCAAGAAGTGTTCCTTTAAGGTTTACAGCAAGTACTTTGTCAAATTGATCAGGGTCACCTTCAACAAATTCCCATCCGGGGCGTTCTAAATAATCGGCTCGACTGGTAACAACGTTCTTAATGTCAGGCTCGATATCTCCTGAAACATAATTAGCGTGGCTTATCCCCGCAGCTGTAACTAAGCAATCTAGACCTCCGAAATGATCGACAGCTAGATTTGCCATCTTCTCATTGTCTGCTCCACTAGTGACATCTACGCGGACCGCTATTGAATTCCCGCCTGCATCTGTAATTAGCTGAGAGGTTTCTTCAGCTTTGTCTGCCTGGATATCAGCAACAACTACTGATGCTCCCTCCTCGGAGAAACGTAAAGCGGTAGCCCTACCAATTCCATTTCCACCACCTGTAATCACAGCAACTTTGTCTGCTAAACGGCCCTCTCCCATACAGTCCTCCAATTCAACTAAGACTCCCCCCATTAGATCAAAGATGTTCCGAAGAAACAAAACGAGTTCTCTTTGTTCCAGAACCGTATTGGTGATCAATTATTGAAGCTTTGCCCTACGCGGAGCTGCCGCAAGCAAAGAATTCTTTGGATTCCGACTAAGGAGGAGTATTGTTTTTCTATGACCAACAAAAAAATCATCACCATACTCGAGCCGTCAGATGAATACACTCATGAACCGGATGCAGCTAGCAACTACAACGAATCAATGTACTTCAACACGTTCGATATCGATAAGGAAATCGGTGGATGGTTTCGTCTCGGCAATAGAGTAAATGAAGGATACGCAGAAATGTCGATCTGCGTTTACCTACCAAATGGCCAAGTCGGATTTATGTTTGACCGGCCTCAAATCTCAGATAACCGATCAATGCAAGCCGGAGGTCTATCCATCGACGTTATTAAACCATTTGAAACCCTCAAGCTATCTTATTCAGGCAAAGTCTGCCTTCTCAAAGACCCAAAGCAGATGGCCAACCCCAGGCAGGCCTTTAAAGAAAATCCGATCGTTGATTGCAACATCGAACTTGATTGGGTAGGAATGTCTCCCATGTTTGGCGGCAAACCTGTCTACGAAGACGGTTCCGAAATTGAAACGAACGCTGAAGGGAGTTTCGCAAAAGCCCACTATGAACAGCATGGAAAAATGGCCGGCGTAATTACTACCGGGAAAGAAGAAATAGACATTCATGGCATGGGACTTCGTGACAAATCCTGGGGGGCTCGCTATTGGCAATCCATCAGTTGGTACAGATGGCTTCCTATGGTATTTTCACCTGACTTTGCGATGATGCTTTCTATTATCAGCCCAGATAGCAGCGGCGAAAAGGTTCGCCGAAGTGGAATGGTTCTTGAAGGAGACAAATACAAATTGATTAAAGATTGTCGCATCGAAACGAGCTGGGATGAATCTGATTACCAAACAGAGATCCGGTGCTGGGCCAAAACCGAAGATGACAATGAATACGAAATCGAAGGAGAAGTTATCTCCTTGATTCCCCTACGGAATAGAAGAGAAGCACCTAATGGCGAAAAGCTAATGACTCGGATCACTGAAGCTATGACAAAATACCGCTGCAACGGGGAGGTAGGAATAGGTATGAGCGAGTATCTAGATCAAATCAAAAATGGTCAGCCTACAGGAAGAGACTTTAGTGGGTAATACCGATGATTCTCTAGCAACTTTTTTAGTCGAAGCGCTTTCTGAACGTTTAGGAAATATCACAATAACTAACCTATTTCGCCTCACCGGAGGAGCCAATCGAGAGACGTGGAGCTTCGATACGGTAGATACGGATGAGAACATTACCGAACTTATTCTCCAACTAGACCGTGCTGGACTAGACCGCCTCATTGGGACCTGCGCGAAAGAATCCCAGATCCTAAAGAAAGCAGCTAAATGGAAAGTCCCAGTGGCTGCCGTAGTCATAAGCTCAGATGTACCCAATCCGCTAGGCCGCAGTTTCACCGTCACGCATCGCATCCAAGGAGAAACAATTGCACGGAAGATCCTGAGAGATAAGGAGTGGGAAATTGCCCGCTCAAAACTTGTTTCCAACTGTGCAACGGCTCTTGCGGCGATTCACGCAATCCCTGAAGAAGAGCTAGAAGAGCTAGCACTCGTCAAAGTCACTGACTCGTTAGCTTCTCTCGTCGATATTTATGATGCGCTTTGTGACCCCCATCCAACTTTTGACCTAGCGATTCGTTGGCTTGAAGCTAACCGCCCAGAACCACTTAAATCTTGCCTAGTCCATGGAGACTTCAGGCTTGGGAACCTCCTCATCGATGAAGACGGATTGCGGGCCGTTCTTGATTGGGAGATCGCTCATCTCGGAGATCCCGCTGAAGACTTGGGATGGATGTGTGTCCGCGCTTGGCGCTTTGGTGGAATCGGAAAAGTAGCAGGACTAGACGAATACGAGGACTTCATCAATGCCTACGAAAAGAGCAGCGGAACTCACGTACCTTTGGAAACACTCCTATGGTGGGAAATCTTTGGGACGCTTCGTTGGGGAGTTATTTGTCTCCAAATGGGAGGTGATTTCCGAGCCGGAAGAACTACTTCGATCGAGATGGCCTCTATCGGACGCCGGGTAGCAGAAAATGAATACGACCTACTTTCCGCACTTAAGGAGCAACTATATGAGCATGCATGAAAAAACTGATATGGCCTTACCTCCTAAAGGAGACACTCCTTATGATGCGCCATCAGCGCATCAACTCATTGAAGGAGTGAATCAGTTTATTTCGGAGGAGCTCTATAGAGAAAACACTCAAACTAACAAATGGAAGCTCCGAATAGCTTCCAACGCACTAGCAATAGCAGCAAGAGAGATTCGAAACATTCACGAAGACAAAAAAATGCTTAAAGGCGTATTAGATGATTTGGAAGTGCAAAGCGAAAAGGAGTTATCAGAAGCTCTCCGAAATGGGGAATTTGATAACCGTCTCGAAGACATTCATGGCATCTTAATTCCGCTCGTACAGAAAAAACTTCTTGTAGCTAATCCTGCATACCTCATTAACGAAAACGATTCGTAAATTTGAAACCAGCGGATATAAACAGTTATAAGAACTCATAGGTAGGATGAAATGAATTCCGGAGAAAGAAGTAGCTACCGATGGCCGATATAGCAGTAATAGGTGCAGGTTACGTTGGTTTGACCACAGGTGCTTGTTTAGCCCATTTAGGGCATACCGTCACCATCGCTGACATAGATGTAGAAAAAGTTGCGCAGCTGGAAAAAGGCGACATCCCTATCTTTGAACCAGGCTTATCTGAACTTCTAACCCAGTCCATCGAAGAAGGAAAACTGCAATTTGTTATCGGAGCTTCTAAGGCAAGCTCAGAGGCATTGTTTCATTTTCTCTGCCTTCCAACACCACCGAATCCAGATGGATCAACAAACATGGAGTACTTCAATTCTGCCATCGACGAAATCAGAGAAATCCTTATCCCTGATTCTATTATTGTAAATAAATCCACACTTCCGGTTGGGACAGCATCAAAGCTGAGAGAGCGCATTTCTCGAGATGATGTGCATATCGTCTCAAATCCAGAGTTCCTGAGCGAGGGCAACGCTATACAAGATTTTTTACACCCGTCTCGCATCGTAATTGGAGCGAACTCTCAAGAAGCAGCAACTAGCGTTGCAACGCTTTATAAAGGTATTGAAGCTCCCATTATTTTGACAGATACTGAATCGGCAGAATTAACAAAACATACTGCGAACGCCTTCCTTGCAATGAAATTAACGTTTGTAAATGAAATA
>JAQWQL010000082.1 GCA_029244605.1 Acidimicrobiales bacterium
TCATGATCTACTACAGTTGTAACCTCGCAGTTCGCTTCCTTGAGGCGATCAGCTAGTAGTAAAAGGTCCTGCTCGGTCGGTAGAAAAAAAGATAAGTGGTCGAACTGAAGGTTTTTCTGTGTCATTAGGCCAGCGGGTTTAGAGAATTTTTCAGCATCTGGAACTTCAAAAAACGCTATGGTATTTCCAGGGCCAAGTTGAAAGAAATAATGTCGCATAGGTCCTGCCCGGACTGTTGCCACTAGCGGCATTTTGAGTACGCCACTGTAGAAGCGGACAGTTTCGTCCATATCTGGTGTGACCATTGCTAGATGGTGAATCCCACCCCATTGGGGAATGATGTTATCTTCAGAAGTATTTTCCATGAGTTTCCCTAGTGTTTGAAGTGGCGCTCTCCCGTGAAGACCATTGTAATGTCTGATTCATTCGCGGCAGCGATCACTTCCTCGTCCCTTATTGAACCTCCAGGTTGAATAACTGCGCTGCATCCAGCTTCAATGGCAGCATCCAATCCATCGCGGAATGGGAAAAATGCATCACTTGCGCAAGCTCCACCCGAAGCGCGACCGTTTGCTTTGGTCGCTGCTATTTGGCCTGCGTCTCTTCTATTTTGTTGTCCAGCTCCAATACCAAATGCTTGTTCATCTTTAGCTAGTACTATGCAGTTGGAACTTACACGAGCTGCAACTTGCCAGGCGAACTCTAGGTCCACCCATTCGGACTCAGTTGGTTTTCGCTCGGTAGCAACTGTCCACGTTTCCCTGTCGATGATGACTTTGTCCGTAGTTTGGACAAGAAGGCCACCATCTAAAGTCCGGAAGTCAAGCAAAGGAAATCCTGGAGATGAAGCTTCAATAATGCGAAGATTTTTTTTCTCCATGAGTTTCTCTATAGCGTCATCATCAAAGCTTGGAGCGATAATAACCTCGGTAAAAACTTGAGTTAGTTCTTCTGCCAGGCCTAGAGGAACATTTCTATTAACTGCGACTATCCCACCAAATGCCGATATTGGGTCGCATGCATGGGCTCGCCGATACGCTTCAGCTATGTCATTATGGCATGCCAATCCACAAGGGTTCGCATGTTTGATCACAGCAACAGTTGGATTATCTGCGATGGAGTGCGCTAGCCGCCAAGCTGCCTCAGTATCAAAAACGTTCAGATAACTTAGCTCTTTCCCATGGTGTTGTATAGCTTCATCCCACCAGCCTGCGCTTGAGCTATAGCGATATCTTGCTCCTAATTGGTGTGGGTTCTCACCGTAACGTAGATCATGAACTCGTTCCAAGGAAAGATGTATTGAGTTTGGGAGAGGATTAGAGGTGTTGCTTTCGTGTCCAGTGTCATCAAACCAGCTCACAATTGCTGCGTCATATGCGGCTGTGTGGGCGAACGCCTTTCGCGCTAAAGATTTTCTTGTCCCGCTTGATAGAGATCCCGCATTCTGTAACTCTGCGAGCACAATATCGTAATCGTTCGGGTCAACTACGACTCCTACATGCTGATGGTTTTTTGCAGCAGCCCTAACCATTGTTGGCCCGCCGATATCTATGGTCTCAATACTGGGATCAGCTTGAAAAGGGTATAAGTTGCCAACTACTAAATCGATTGTTTCTATTTGGTGGGTTTCAAGGTCTTGTTGGTGCTCTGGGTTGTCTCGATCAGCTAAGATCCCTCCATGTATTTTGGGATGAAGGGTCACTACTCGATGCCCAAGCATTATTGGAGATCCGGTATAGTCTGCGACGTCGGTGACGGGTATTCCTGCTTCAGAGATAGCTTTTGCGGTACCTCCACTAGAAATCAATTCCCAATCTAGAGCGTGGAGCCCTGCGGCAAATTCGACAATACCTGATTTGTTAAAAACTGATAATAGCGCTTTCATTTTTCTCGATTCATTTAGGATCTTTTTTTCTTTCAGTTGGAATTTGAACTTGCCCTTCCTTAAGGATTTTACGGACTGTCTCTAAATATAGTCTTCGCTCCACAACCTTTATCCTTTCATGCAGCGTCTCTTCAGAGTCCTCTGCATGAATCTCAACCGCTTCTTGAGCCAGGATCGGTCCAGCATCTACCTCTTTTGTTGCCACATGGACAGTGCAGCCAGTAACTTTCACCCCGAAGCGGATTGCGTCTTCTACAGCATTCCACCCTGGAAAGCTGGGGAGAAGAGATGGGTGGGTATTCAAGACGTTCTTCTCAAAGGTTTCGTAGATTGGTTGTTCCAGAATTGTCCCAAAGCCTGCCATTACTATGAGGTCAACTTTTTTTTCTTGCAGGACATCCCGAATTGTTTCTGTGTATTTCATCCTGTCAAAATTCTTACCGAAGCTCTCTCGCTTTATTAATGCATGATCTATTCCATGCCGTTGTGCAATGTCAGAAGCAGCACATTCCCTATCGGTGAGAACACACATGACTGGAATACCTCCCTTAATCATGGCCTCAAGAATAGTTCCGCTACCGGATGCAAGAACAGCTACACGCACGCGGTGAAACTACCACTTAAATGGAGTTTATTCAGCTAACGAGTAAAGAAATCATGGCAGTGGTCTCTTTTGCACTTGTCATACGTGACTTGCTCTAAGTTTATGACATACTCTCTTGCCTCTTTTTTGAAGTTCAAATACCAGCCATACCTAGTTTCGGTTAGAAGTTCATGAACTTGTATCTGATCTAGTACATTTGCATCGGAGGAATGAAATGACAGTAAGGTTCCAAAAGCTTTCTGAAGAACATGACGCAGCGATTACTGCGGCTCTTGCATCACCGGTTGTAGCAACCCCTGATCCAGTGCCTGCTGATATCATCATCAAACCTCATGCTCCGCATGAACCTCTTCCTGTTGGTGCCGTAACACGTATTGAACAGTCCGTACCTTCAGGATCTACCCAGAACATATCTAACACTCTTGTCGCTGATTCTGAATTGGGTGGAGACACTAGTCCTGGCCCCAGTGAAGTGCTTCCTGAGAACCTATCTCTAATTAAAGGGTTGGATCCAATTAGCATTATGCAGCTCAATGACCGGGGTATCATTGCCTTTATCCAAATAGCGAAATTAACTGATTCTGAAGTAACAAAAATTGAGAA
Source organism: Acidimicrobiales bacterium (assembly GCA_029244605.1). Taxonomy (GTDB): domain Bacteria; phylum Actinomycetota; class Acidimicrobiia; order Acidimicrobiales; family UBA8592; genus UBA8592. The sequence goes on from JAQWQL010000082.1 coordinate 3,093, forward strand.
AGAGTTAGACCTTCCAGGCTGCTTCAATCGTTATAGTTGGCGATATCAAGCACAGCAGCTGCATGTAGAGAAAAATAACTAGTCGCAGTATCTTTTGCTAGCTAAGGATTGAGACCATAACTATTTTCATTAAGAAAATTATCAAGGACTGTTTCTAAGGTCCCTTTAGAATAAAGCGACTATCTCTGCCATGAGCTCACCAGCTTCAGTGGGGTTTTGGCCGACTTTTACCCCTGCAGACTCTAGGGCTTCCATCTTTGCCTGCGCTGTCCCTTTCCCACCTGAGACGATTGCCCCAGCATGTCCCATTTTCTTTCCAGGTGGAGCCGTAACTCCCGCTATGTAGCTAGTCACCGGTTTTGTCATATGTTGCTGAATGAATTCGGCAGCTTCCTCTTCTGCTGATCCACCTATTTCCCCAATCATCATGACAGCTTTTGTTTCGGGGTCGGCTTCAAAGGCGCTTAGGCAGTCGATAAAGCTCGTTCCGGGAACGGGGTCTCCTCCAATGCCTACGCATGTGGTTACACCGATGTTTTTTTGTTTCAGTTCATATAGCGCTTGATATGTTAATGTCCCAGACCTACTTACGATCCCAACAGGGCCCCCAGATTTGGCTATGTGTCCCGCGGTAATGCCAATGTTGCATTTCCCTGGGCTAATGATCCCAGGACAATTAGGTCCTAAAAGCTGCACATCAGGATAATCTCGTTTTAGTTGGTTGAAGAAAAAGGCTTCATCGTGCGCGGGTACACCTTCAGTGATAGCAACGATAAATTTGATACCACCTTCTGCAGCTTCTAGAACGGCGCCTTTTACTCCAGCCGCGGGAATAAAAATGCAACTTGCTGTTGCTCCCGTCTCATTAACAGCCTCAGCGACGGTAGAGAAAATTGGAACGCCATCAAATTCTGTTCCACCTTTTTTGGGGTGTGTTCCTGCTACGACTTGGGTGCCATACTCCCGATTTAGTCTTCCGTAATAGCTGCCTTGAGACCCTGTGAGGCCCTGATATACAACCTTGGTGTTTTCATCTACGAAAATACTCACAGCTTTTTCTCCTTTAGATCTTTCTGTTCAGCTAACAAGTTCCACTGACTTTTTGGCTGCGTCCAACATCGTGTCTTCCATAAGTAATTTATCCGAGAGATTAGGTTCGAGAATAGCTCGACCTTCGTCAGCGTTTGTACCATCTAACCTGATAACGATAGGAGAGGAAATCTCTACTCGTTTCATTGCTTCCAGAATTCCATTTGCTACTTCTTCTCCGCGAGTAATTCCTCCGAAAATATTAATAAATATTGCTTTTACGTTTGGGTCGTTATTAATGACTTCAAGTGCGCCTGCCATCACATCAGCATTAGCTCCTCCACCGATATCTAGAAAGTTCGCAGGCTGGCCACCTACTTGGTTGATAACGTCTACGGTACTCATCGCTAAACCAGCTCCATTGGCAATAACTCCGACTGATCCATCAAGGCCAACGTATTGGAGTCCTTTTGCATGTGCAGCGGTTTCTCTCTCATCTCTGGTTTGTGTTTCGTCAAACTGAGCATAGTCTTCATGTCGAAATTGCGAATTACCATCAAGAGTGACCTTGGCGTCAAGTACATGCACATTCCCTTGTGGTGTAAGAATTAGAGGATTAATTTCCACGAGGTCTGCGTCACCTTCTGTATATGCCGTGTATAGCTGCATGAGAATTTCAATGGTGCCCTGCACTGCTTGCTCTGGGAGGGAAGCTTGCAAAACCCATTCTTCACAGGCTTCTCTCGTTAAACCATCAACTGGGTCTACCCAAATTTTAGCGATTGCATCCGGATTACTTTCGGCTACTGCTTCGATCTCCACACCACCTTCTTTGGAAAGCATTCCAAGATGTTTTTTTGCAGAACGGTCGAGCGTGAAGCTTGCGTAGTACTCCTCTTGAATGTCTGAAGCTTTTTCTATCCATACTCTGCCGACAATGTGTCCCTTAATGTCCAAACCTAAGATGTTGGAAGCGTGTTCTCTTACCGCATCTATATCTGCAGCAAATTTTACGCCACCGGCTTTACCTCTTCCTCCGGTATGGACTTGGGCTTTTACCATTACTGGTGTTCCAAGTTCTTCAGCTGCAGACACTGCTTCTTCCGTGGTGAAAGCGATTTGTCCTGGGGATACTGGCATTCCGTAGTATGCAAAAAACTGTTTTCCCTGATATTCAAATAGATCCATTGGATTCTCTACTTCCCGTGTTTCCGTTTGGTGTTTGATTTCGATGAGAACACTTCACCGTTGGGATACTAGTGAGAAGATCGGTAGTCGGCATCATTGTAGAATTGTTTCTTTAAAAAAGTCTTCCTGAAGGGTGATCTGAATACGATAAGTTATATGCCTATTGGTGAGCCATCGAAATTGAATCTTTCAAGGACAATTTTCTTTGTTGTTATTAGTCTCGGTGTGGGTATAGCGTTGCTTTTTGCTGTGATTAAGCTTGCTGGAGACGGCGATATTCAGATCAAGCTCGGAGTTGATATTTTTGACGTTGGAGATGCCGAACAACGTGCTGAAAGAATCCGAGACGATAGTGCTCCTTTATTATTTCCGTCACTCAATGGTGAAGCTCGACCGATTTACGTACAACACCTCGGCGGCGATTATCTGGAGAATTGGTTTGCTATAGATGCCCGCTCTCCTTCTTCACCCGAGGAATGTAATTTAGGGTGGGATTCGACAAGCCAACTTTTCTTTGATGAGTGTGATGCAGGTACTACGTACCCTGCTTCCGGGGAAGGACTTGTCCGATATGCGGTAACGATCAACGAAGATGAATCACTTCGTGTCGATTTAAACAAATTGGTGGACGGCTAAGATCTAAAGAAACAGGGCTACAGCTTTTCAATTGGAGCCCAAGAGAGTAGCAAAGTTTTCTGGCCTGATTCCACGAATTGGATCACTGCTTCTCTATCTTCATCTCTGCCTTTGATATCGAGGATCACTCCATCTCCAAATTTTGGGTGATGTACATCATCTCCGATTGTGATGTTGGGTTGTTCCTCTTTTGCTATGGGTGAAGGAGAACCTGATTTTGATTTCTGAAAATCTATCGGGGTCCGTTTTTTATTGTGTCCGGCATCTTGTATTTCGGAAAAGAATTCTTTAGGAATTTCATCCAGAAATCGACTTGCTGGGTTGTATTGGGTTGTTCCGTAAAGCGTTCTACTCCAAGCATGAGTTAGGTAAAGTCGTTGCTCTGCTCTTGTGATACCTACATAAGCAAGACGTCGTTCTTCTTCCAGTTCGCTTTGGTTTCCGAGCGAACGAACATGGGGGAAAATGCCATCTTCAAGTCCCACGATAAATACGACAGGGTATTCGAGTCCTTTGGCTGAGTGCATTGTCATCAATGAGACGGAAGCATCTTGATTCAAGTCATCAGTATCAGAAACTAAGCCGACTTCTTCGAGGAATTCGTTGGTATCTGAAAAGCCTTCAGCCATTCCTATAAGTTCAGCAAGGTTCTCGATTCGGCTGTCAGCTTCTACTGATCGTTGAGATTCTAAGTCGGTGACGTAGCCGGATGCGTCTAGGATTTCGTGAAGTGCCGGCGCGGGTCCTTGATCTATGCAATCTATTGCTTGATCAAGGATTCTTCGAAATTGTTCGAGGCCTCTCACAGCTTTTCCTGTGACTCCTGCTTCTGGTGCCCGTTCAAGCATATGGATGAGGCTCTCCTGATTGTTATTTGCAAAAGCTTCGAGTTTGGCGATGCTGCTATCTCCGACTCCGCGTTTTGGAGTGTTAATGATGCGTTTTATGGAAACTTCATCGTTTGGATTGTTAACGACTTTCAAATATGCGATGGCGTCTTTGACCTCTTTTCGATCAAAAAACCGTGTCCCTCCAATGACTTTGTATGGTGTTTGAGAACGAACTAGCTGTTCTTCGATTACCCGGCTCTGTGCGTTAGTTCGATAGAACACAGCGATGTCTTTCCATGGGATGCCATCGTTTTCATGGAGTCGTTGGATCTCATTTGTGATCCAGGTGGCCTCATCGGTTTCATCATCTGCTTTATAGCGGACGATTTTCTCTCCTTTCTCTCCTGCCGTCCATAGTTTTTTGGGCTTCCGACTCAGATTGTTTGATATGACTGCATTAGCGGCATCAAGAATTGTCTGAGTGCTGCGATAGTTCTGCTCTAGTAATATCACTGTGACGTCAGGGAACTTTGTTTCGAATTCTATGATGTTCCGGATATCAGCTGAACGGAAAGCGTAGATGGATTGGTCTTGGTCTCCTACGACGCATACGTTTCTATTCTTGTTCGAAAGTTGGATAACGAGTTCGTTCTGTACGGGATTCGTGTCTTGGTATTCATCGACAAGTATATGTAGGAATCTATTTTGATATCGTTCCAAGGTCTCTGGGTCTTTTTGGAATATCTCTACGGTCTTACATAGAAGGTCATCGAAGTCCATGGCGGCAGATTTGAGTAACCGCTTCTGGTATTCATGATAAATTTCAGCGACCTGTTCGTCTGCGTAGGTTTCTGCATTTTGCTGAAAGGCAGTTGGGTTGAGTAGTTCATTCTTTGCTTTGGAAATAACTGAATGGATACCGCGAGCAGGGTACTGCTTTGTATCTATGTTTAAGTCACGCATCACATAGGTTGTCAGACGGATGGCATCTGCCTGGTCATAGATGGTAAATGATGAGGGGTATCCTACCGCCGCTGCCTCTCGACGAAGGATTTTCACACATGCTGAATGGAAGGTAGAAACCCACATATTGTCAGCTACAGGCCCTACGAGAGCTCCCACTCTCTCTTTCATCTCTGACGCCGCCTTATTGGTGAAAGTAATAGCAAGGATCTCATAGGGGGAAACCCCGAGATTTTTAATTAGGTGCGCTATGCGATGAGTTAAAACTCTCGTTTTCCCTGATCCGGCTCCAGCAACAATAAGAAGCGGGCCTGAACTATGAGTTACAGCATCTAATTGTGTTGGGTTCAATCCCTCAAAAAAAGTGTCAGATACCATCACCGACACCATACATGGCTATGATGCCCAGTACTGTATTACACGAAGCACTTCGTGTCTGCTGTAATTTTGTGTATGGTTCGAAGAGCTTGTATGTGAAGTATTTTGGAGATTTAGGGTGCAAAAAAGAGAGAACAAAGAACTAGACGTCGCTATTGAATTGTTTAATAGCGAATTAGACAAACTCAAAGCGGAAAAGAAAGCTCAGGACGGTGTTCGGAAAGCCGAGCGCGAAAAAGCGGCAGCAGTTCAGGAATTAAAAGAGGCCGAAAGTAATCCAGATCTCTCAGCAGAAGAAAAGGAAGCTGTAAAAAACAAATGGATTGAAGCTGATAAGAACTTGAAGGAAATTCAGTCTGGTGGTGAGCCAAGCAGTGGAGAAGAGGACACTCTTGAAGGCGAAAATCCTGAATCAATTGAAACCATTGGCGATACGGATGAAGATACCGAAGAGGGAGAGGGAAGTTCAAGCCCTCCTGAAATTATCGATGAACCTGATGTTTTGGGTTGTGGAGTGCCGGTAGAGGAGATGCAGAAAACAGTGAAGGAAGACAAGCAGGCGGATCAGGATGCTGATGCAGAACCGGTAGACGCTGAAGAACCACAAGTCGAAGAAGAAAACACTCAAGAAGAACCAATCAGCGAAGACGCTGAAGAACCACAAGCCGAAAAAGAAACTAGCTAGGGTTCAAAATAACTGCTGTTTAAAATGGTTGATTACTTTCTCATGAGCAATAAACGTCGGATGCTCCGGCGTGTCTCGAAATTCTGTAGTTAAAACCGAGTGAGCGCTCTTCTGTATCCCATACGAGTTTGAACTTGAACTGTCTATCTCTATGCCAATGAATCCGTCTCCTAATTCATCTTTGAGTTTTTGAAAACGGGTTTCAGGCACAAGCGGGTCTTTTGTAAATCGCAAGCCAAACACACATAACTGCTCTTTGTGAACCCGTTCTTTCACTAGTAAAAGTTCTTCTTTACTAAGTCCTAGATTTTCTTTTCTTTTTTTACCTAAAGGCAAGGGAAGGCTCGGTTGACTCATAACAGGAGCTTTCACCAGCGGATCTACGGCTAACGCTAAGGCGAAGCCTCCAGTGAAACACATTCCAACAACTCCAACGCCTTCCCCTCCGCACCGTGATACAGCTATTCCAACGAGTTTTCGTATCCAATTTGTTACTGGAGAGCTTCTTCCTCGTGCGAAGACAAGAAATTCTTTTGAGATACAGGCTTGTGTCATTGATTTGAGTGCATAAGCATTACTGAAAGGTTTCCCTGGAGTTCCAAAAAGATTAGGCATGGAGACCGTAAAACCATGGGTTGCAAGTCTTCTTGCAAATTCAGCTACTTCAGGAGTAATACCTGGTATCTCGCTGAGAACAACGACACAGGGACCAGTTCCTTTCCAGAAGACATCTTTCGTTTGGTTTTCCAAGGTCATTGTTTCAAGTGAGAAGTCAGCCAAGTCATCTACGATATTTAAACCCATATTATGAGAGTACTTGATTACAGAAATTTCGGAATCGCTTTGACTTCTTAGAGCGAATAACATTACGTGTGTTCGTAAAATCTTTCGAAAAGGGGCATTTTGGAGTTTTCAATAATCTTTGAATTTCAATGTGATGATGTTTCTCTTGAAGGTGAGCGTG